>JALZAH010000167.1 GCA_030948425.1 Actinomycetota bacterium | reverse complement strand
GGCCAGGGCGGCGCTGTCGCCGGTCAGGGCGGAGTCGACCTCCGCCTCGCCAGGCTCGGTGGCGGGCTGGTCACAGGCCTCGATCATGGTGTTGATCATGCGCTCGAGACCCATGCGCTGCCCGTCGGCCGGAGAGAAGATGTGGGTCACGCCGGCCTGGTGAAGGGCGTCGATCTCCGCTTGGACGATCACCCCTCCCCCCCCGCCGAACACCTTGACGTCCCCCCGGCCCTGTTGGCGCAGGCGGTCGAGCAGGTAGCCGAAGTACTCGACGTGGCCCCCCTGGTAGGAGCTGATGGCAACCCCGTCGGCGTCCTCTTGGACCACGGCGGCCACGACGTCGTCAACAGAGCGGTTGTGGCCGAGGTGGATGACCTCCGCCCCTTGGCGCTGCAGCAGGCGCCGCATGATGTTGATGGAGGCATCGTGGCCATCGAAGAGGCTTGCCGCAGTCACGAAGCGCACCGGATGGCGGGGACGGTACAGCTCGTCGGTCATGGCCAAATATTACTCCAACGTCCTACTATTAGCAGGAGGATCTCGGGGAATGACCTCGTCGGTCCGCTCCGCCCTCAGTGACCGCGAGCGATCCACTCGTCGAGGTGCGGCGCCTCGTCGCCCAACGTGGTGTCCTCTCCGTGACCGGTGTGGACGATCGTCGCCGCCGGCAGGGGCACGAGTCGGTCTCGGATCGACTCGATGATGCCCTCGAAGCTGGACCACGAGCGCCCGGTGGCGCCCGGTCCCCCGTTGAAGAGCGTGTCACCGGAGAAGAGCACACCGTCGGCCGCCACGTGCACACAGACACCCCCAGGGGAATGGCCCGGGGTGTGGATCACCTCGAGGCGGTGCCCGCCGAGGGCGATGCTCTGGCCGTCGGCCAGGGCCAGGTCCGGTGCCCGGTCGGGGTGGACCATGTCCCAGAGGTGGCGGTCGTCGGGGTGCAGGGCGACGGGGGCGTGGACCAGGTCGGCCAGGCGGGCGGCGGCGTTGATGTGATCGTTGTGCCCATGGGTGGCGAGGATCATGATCACCCGGCGCCCGCCGACCGCCTCGGCGATGGGCTCGGCGTCGTGGGCGGCGTCGATGACGATCACCTTGTCGCCATCGCCCACCAGCCAGATGTTGTTCTCCACCTCGAAGTCCTCGCCATCGATGGAGAAGATGCCGTTGGTCCTGATCCGCTCGATGAGCAGCGCTGCGTCGGCGCTCACAGGACCACCACGGAGCGGAGCACCTCACCGCGCTGCATGCGGGCGAAGGCCTCCTCGACACCATCGAGGCCGATGGTCTCGGTGACGAAGCCGTCGAGATCGAGCTTGCCCTTCAGGTACAGGTCGATCAGCGTGGGAAAGTCGCGCGTGGGCAGGCAGTCGCCGTACCACGATGACTTCAGCGCCCCGCCCCGGCCGAACATCTCGATCATGGGCAGCTCGACGGTCATGGCCGGATCGGGAACGCCGACCTGGACCAAGACGCCGGCGTGGTCCCGGGCCAAGAATGCCTGGTTGTAGGTCTCAGGTCGGCCCACCGCCTCGATGACCACGTCCGCACCGAATCCGTCGGTGAGGGCCCGGATGGCCTCCACCGGATCGTCCCGGCCGGCGTTGACCACATGGGTGGCCCCGAAGCGGCGGGCCAGCTCCAACTTGCGGTCGTCGAGGTCGACGGCAATCACCGTGCGGGCCCCGGCCAGGGCCGAGCCGGCGATGGCTGCGTCGCCGACCCCCCCACAGCCGAACACGGCGACGGTGTCACCCTGGGCGACGCCGCCAGTGTTGACCGCGGCCCCGTAGCCGGCCATGACCCCGCAACCGATCAGACCGGCCGCCTCGGGACGGGCCTGTGGGTTGACCTTGACGGCCTGGCCGGCGGCCACCAGCGTCTTGTCGGCAAAAGCGCCGATGCCGAGGGCGGCGCTGAGCACCGACCCGTCGGAGCGGGTCATGGACTGGGTGGCGTTGGCGCTGTCGAAGCAGTACCAGGGTCGACCCCGCCGGCACGACCGGCAGTGGCCACAGGGGGCACGCCAGGCGAGGATCACGTAGTCGCCGGGCGCCACCGAGGTAACGCCGTCGCCGACCGACTCGACAGTGCCCGCCGCCTCGTGTCCAAGAAGGAAGGGGAAGTCGTTGCTGATGGCACCCTGGCGGTAGTGCAGGTCGGTGTGGCAGACACCGCAGGCGGCGACGTCGACGACAACCTCACCGGGCCCGGGGTCGGGGACGGTGACCTCCTCGATGGTGACGGGGTCACCTGCGGAGACGGCTAGGACGGCTCGAACTTGCTGGGCCACGGCGTACCTCTCATGTCGACCACGTCGAGCGTAGGCGCGGCGTCGACCGTGGCGGTCCACGTCGGCGAGAGGGTCGCTCAGTAGCGCAACAGGTCGAGGGCACCAGCGATGATGTCGTCGACCTGGGGCAGGATGGCCCGCTCCAGGCTCGGTTCGTAGGCCACGTGGGTGTCGACGGCACCGATGCGTCGGACCGGGGCATCGAGATCGCCGAAGGCGTGCTCGCCGACCCACGCCGCCACCTCCCCGCCGAAGCCGGCGGTCAGGGTGTCCTCGTGAACCACGAGGAGGCGGCCGGTGCGGGCCACGGCGGTGGCCACCAGATCATGGTCCCAGGGGACGATGCTGCGCAGATCGATCACCTCGATCGAGCCTCCCTGCTCCTCCACGGCGACCGCCGCTTTGAGGGATCGTTCGACGGTGGCTCCCCAGGTCACGATGGTCAGGTCGCTCCCCGAGCGAGCGATCCGACCCCGGCCGAAGGGGATCCGATAGCGGGCCGTGGGAAACGGGTCACGGGTGTAGGACTGGCGCAGAAGGTGCTTGTGCTCGAGGAAGAGGATCGGATCCTCGCTGGCCAAGGCGGTGCGCAGCAGACCCACGGCATCCGCCGCCCGTGATGGCATGACGATGGTGAGCCCGGGCA
>JALZAH010000175.1 GCA_030948425.1 Actinomycetota bacterium | reverse complement strand
GGACCTCGACGAGCACGCGGCTTGGATCACGCCGGCCCATCTGGTCCTCGGAGTTCGCGTCGAGCGGGTCGCAATACTCGGGCAGCACCGAGGTCCGGGTCGCCTTCGCCTCGAACCAGAACGAGCCTCCGTAGTCGACGTACACGACCACGTCCTCGACGTCACCCGCGGGATCGGACCAGCCATCGCGCCCCGCAAAGTAGGCGTTCGTCGCTTCCATGGCGCTGCCGAAGAGGCGGGGCACGAGGAGGTCCGATGTCCCGTGGTAGTTCCCGACCTTGACGGTCCCGTCGCCGAAGCGGACGAGCGCGATGCCGCTACTCATCGCTGCCGACCGGCCGGACCCGCTTGGTCGCCGACGAGAGGTTCTGACGGGTGGTCGGCCCGTGGGCGTCGATCACTGCTTCGGTGCATCGACGATCTCCTTCGCCATCTGCGACCGTGACATCTGGAGCAGACGATGAGCAGGCATCTCGTCTGGCAATGTATCCCCCGGGCTTAGCGCTCTAAGAACCGGGCCGTCGACGGCGTGGCTGGCGAGGAGGTCGACCAGGTCGACGATCGTCGCGGGAGTACGACCGCCCGCCCGTCCTGCGAAGCCGACTTGGGCTTCCTGCGGCGTCCGATGGTGCGCTGGTTTTTGATTCGCACCAGCTCCAGGAAAGAGGTCGAGGTCCACTCCGCCCTTGCGCCGGACCCTGGGAGTCGCCCCAGCTCCTGTCGTCGTCGCCTCGAAGATAGGCTGCCCATATGACCGGTTGGTCGGGCCGCGATGTCGATCCCGCCCTACGAGGGGGTGCGAGGCTCCGAGAGGTTGGGGCGCTCGGCGCAGTATGCGATCGGTTCCTGCGGTTTCGGCCCAGTGCCTGGCGGTCCTTGTCCCTGCTGGCTCTGGCCGGCCTGGTCGCTTCTGCCTGTGGGAGTTCCTCCGGCGGCGCGGGTTCGCAGGCCTCTGCCGCCTCCGAGCGCCCCAGGGCAGACATCAGCCAACCGGTCGGCGAGCCCACCGGTTCAACCACCTCGACCTGGTCCGCCCTTTCCCCCGACACGTCGACCGCAGGGAGCAAGGGTGCCAGGACGACCAGTGCAGCCGGTTCCCCGAGAGCCGTGGAACCTCCTGTTGCCATGAAGATGAGCGCGAAGCTCCGGGCCCTCGCCATCGGGGAGAGCACCGATCTGCCACGGGAACCGGACGGACGCGTCCTTGTCGACCTGCTCACCACCAGCCAGGACGACACATCGCTGGCCCAGCTGAAAGCAGCCGGGGCGGAGATCCGGACGGTCACGCCTCCCGGCATGGCCCTCAACGACCCGAGCCGGCCAGGGGGGAAGCTGCAACGGATCACGGCTGCGATCGCACCCGACCACCTCGTCGCGGTGGAACGTCTCGCCATCGTTACGAATCTGACCGAGACCCCGACTCCTACCACGAATGGCGCCGGAATGGACACCGGCAGCGGCTGATCCGTCGTTCTGCTGACGCCTACCTGCAGGTTCCGTCGACAGGGTCGGCTGACTCACGAATTGGTGGTTGCCACCAGACTGGCGCGTGCCTAGGATGCGCGGCGACCGATTGGCGAACTGTCGGAGGCGAATCTCATGGGTTGTCACTCAGGCCTGCAAAGGCATCGACGCGTCAGGCTTGCCGTAGCGCTGCTTGTCACCACCTTCGTGACCGTGGCAGGGGCGCCACTCGCCTCCGCCGATGACAGCCCGGCCCTCGTCAAGGGACATTCGACGAAGCTCACCCCCCGACTCGCAGCCCTCGCCGACGGCCGCGTCGCCGAGACCGCTACCCACCGGGGAGCGGCGGCGCTCTCCGCCCCTCCGGACAACACCCCGGGTGGCCTGCGACGCAAAGCGGACGGATCCGTGCTCGTCGAGATCCGGACCACGGACGAGACCGACGCCACGCTGGCCGGCCTGCGGAACGCAGGTGCCGTCGTGACGGACGTGGGCCGCCCCGAGTTCGCCCTGGCGGACCGGGCCCGGCCCGGCGGGAAGCTCTACATGATCAGCGCGCTGGTGAACCCGGCCGAGCTGGGCGCCGTTGCGAAGCTCGGCACCGTGCAGAACGTTCAGGAGGTGCTGACCCCGGACACGAACGCCTGCAGCAACGGCATCACACCGATCATCTCCGGCGGCGACGGCGTGCACCACGCCGACCAGGCCCGCAAGGACTTCGGGGTCGACGGCTCGGGTGTGACGGTCGGCGTCATGTCCGACTCGTTCGGCATCGCACCCGGCACCTCGCAGTCCGCCGCACAGGACGTGGCCGCAGGCGAGCTGCCCGGGCCCGGAAACCCCTGCGGCCACCCCACTGCGGTGAACGTCGCGAAGGAGTCGACCCGCAAGAGCGGTAGCAACGCGGCCACCGACGAGGGCCGGGCCATGGCGCAGACCGTCCATGATCTCGCGCCCGGCGCAAATCTGGCGTTCGAGACTGGCGACGGCGGCGACACCGCGTTCGCCGGCGCCATCACGGACCTGCGGGTCAACCAGGGCGCGAATGTGCTGGTCGACGACATCTCCTACTTCGACGAACCGTTCTACCAGGACGGGCCCGAGTCGGTTGCCGTGTCGCAGGCCCGCGCCGCCGGAGTCCCCTACTTCAGCAGCGCCGCCAACTCCAGCGTGCAGGTCGGCGGCCGGGAGGTCGGCTCGTACGAGGCGTCCAACGGCTACCGCGGCGCGACCTGCCCGTCCGGTGTGCCCGCCGGGTACAGCGACTGCCACGATTTCGACCCGGGCGCCGGGACGGACACCGGCTTCGGCTACACGGTCAGCCTCGGGACGGCCGGCAACCCGCAGCTGAATCGCGTGATCCTGCAGTGGGCCGAGCCATGGGGCGGTGTCGCCAGCAACTACGACCTGTTTCTGCTGCGGGACAGCGACAACACCGTCCTCGCGTCCAGCACGAACACCAACAGTGGAGCCACGGGCACCCAGGAGCCGTTCGAGTTCCTTTCCTGGGGCAACACCGGGGCAGCGACCGCCACCCATCTCGTGGTCGCTCGCAAGTCCGGCAACGCCGTGCGCTTCAAGGTGCTCCTCTACCGGGACGGGATGGACAGCATCGAGTACTCCACCAACAGCGGCGGGGACGTCTTCGGGCCGACGATCTTCGGTCACAACGGCGCTGGCGACGGCTTCAGCGTCGCCGCCTCCAACGTGGGTAGCCCGAACACCCCGGAGCCCTACAGCTCGCACGGCCCGGTCACGCTGCTGTTCCAGCCCGTCCCGGGTACCGGCACCATCACGACGCAGACGCTGGGCAAGCCGGACTTCACTGCGGTGGACTGCGTGGCGAACAGCTTCTTCGGCGGCGGCAACGCGTTCTGCGGCACGTCCGACGCGGCGCCGCACGCGGCGGCCATCGCTGCGCTGATGCTCTCGGCGAAACCCGGCACGAGCCCCGGTGACCTGGGGAACAAGCTGAAGTTCACCGCCTCGACGATGAACACCACGGACGCGCGCGTCGTGGGTGCCGGCCTGCTCGACGCGGACTCCGCCATGACCCTGCTCGTCGGGTCCCGCGCAACGACGACCACGCTGGGTTCGACCCCGAACCCGACGACGTACGGGCAGTCGGTGACCCTGACCGCCACGGTCGTCGTCACGCCACCGGGCAAGGGCCAGCCGACCGGTGTCGTCACGTTCAAGGACGGTGGCACCACGCTCGGGTTCACGAACACGAACGGCTCCGGTGTTGCGACTCTGTCGACGACCAAGCTCGGCGGCGGAGGTCACCCGTTGACCGCGGTCTACAGCGGAAACGGAAAGAACTTCAGCGGCTCGACGTCGAGCCCGGTCACCGAGACGGTGACCCCCGCCCCGCTCGGTGTCACTGCCCACGACGAGACCCGGGTCTTCGGAGCCCCGAATCCGCCGGACACGGCGAGCTATCTCGGCTTCGTGAACGGTGACGGGCCGGCCTCGCTGAACGGCAGCCTCACCTTCACCCACACCGACACCCCGGCCAGCTCGCCCGGGGACTACCCGATCACGCCGGGCGGCGTCAGCTCACCGAACTACATGATCACCTTCAAGCCCGGGAAGCTGACGATCACGAAGGCGTCCACGACCACATCGGTCACCGTGCAGCCCAGCCCGTCGGTGTACGGCGCGCAGCTGACCCTGACCGCGACGGTCCTGCCGGTGGCCCCGGGTGGCGGCACCCGCACGGGCACGGTGGCCTTCTTCGACGGTGCGACGCAGATCGGTTCGGCGGCGATCCAGCCCGACGGGACGGCCAAGACCGTAGTGCCCACTCTCCAAGGCGGCGACCACACGATCTACGCCCGATACCCGGGCGACATCAACTTCTTCCCGTCCATGGGTAGCACGCCGCTGAGGGTGCTCCCGGCACCGACGGTGATCGTTGGCACCCCACAGGTCGTGCAGAGAGGCCTGGGCATCCAGATCCAGGTGCCGACCGTCGAGGCCACCCTGCGGACCGCTCCGGACGCCCCGATCGTCGGCCCGGTCGCCGGGAAGAGGGTGCGGTTCACAACGAACGGGCAGTTCCTGTGCACCGGCGTAACGAACGCGCAGGGTGTGGCGCGGTGCAACCCGCCGCTGCTGCTGCAGTTGCCGATCATCGTGAACGGCCGTTTCACCGCCACGTTCGCCGGTGACAACAACTACAACCCTGCCGCGACCGACACCCCGGTCATCGTGACCTGGGTGCTGATCTACCGATAGTCCCCGCTCGACCCCGCTACCCCTCCACCCAGGCGATCCGGTGTCATGCTCGTACCGCCTGATCCGACCCATGCCTCGGTGCGAAGCTCCATGCCGTCGAAGCGGTCACAGCCACGCGTCGCCGAGCAGCCCACCGAGCCCTTCTGGAAGAACGCCGAAGCCTGGTCCACGTCGGCGAACAGAAAACCGGACCCGAGGTCGGAGGCGGGCTCCGCCCTGACCTCGACAGCCGCAGCGCCGTCAGCGGTCTCGAAAGAGACGTGCAGAACACCCGCAGCATCCCGGGCGATCAAGTGCGCCCGTCGGTAGTCGCCTGGAAGGGCCAACCGCTCCTCGACAAGCGTGTAGTAGATGCGGTTGGCTTCTCGCCGCTCCCGCCCACGTCACCTCCTCGCCCGAGCCGCATACCGGGGGCAGGCCGTGCCGACCCGAGTGGACGACGAGCACCGCGTGCCGTGGACCTCAGTCGTCCAATGTCAGGACCATCCGTGGGCGCGGTGATGGGCCGCCCTCCCGGTAGCGGGTGACGGCGGTGCCGATGGAGAGGAACTCGATGGCGTGGTGGCCCCAGACGTGGCTCTTCTCGATGATCTGCACACCGACGACGCCTTACGCCTCGACCTGTTGCGCCTCGTACTTCATGCGTTCCATCGCTAGCTCACGAGCGCTGTTGAGGGCCTGGGTGAACTTCGGCAGCTCTACGTTGCTGAGGGACTGGGCCATGGCGCCGAGCATCCGTCTGTGGGCGACGTGGTAGACGCAATTGCCGATGACGAGGGCCACGGGGCGCTGGCCGGTCTTGAGCAGGGTCCAGAAGTCCTGACCGCAGAGGTCAGATGTGAAGGGAAGGCCCGCTGGTGTCCGCCAAGAGCCGCCGTCGCGGTGCTTGACGGCTGTGCCGATGGCCATGAACTCGGCGAGGTTCTTGCCCCACTCGTAGAACTGGATCTCGAGCCTCACCCCGACGACGCCGTCGGCCCCAACTCGAGCGCCTCCGCCTCCATCCTGCTCATGGCCAGCTCGCGAGCGTCATACATCGCCCGGGTGAGGGTGTCGAGCTCCTGGCTCGACGTCCATCGAACGATTTGGATCCCGACGTGGTAGATCGAGCTGCCGACTACGAGTCCGAGCGGTTCGAATCCAGCGTCCTCGATCAAGAGGAACTCGTTGACGCTGAGGTCGCTGGTGAAGAGGGGCCGGGCGCCGTCACGTCCCTCGAGCTGCCGCAGGCGGGCTACGGCTTCTGCCGGAAGTCCCTCGACGGCGAGGGGCTGCTCCTGCTCGTCGGTCACGTGGCTCCTATCGACGCGAGATCCCGAACCCCATGCACGTGGACAGCCGAGACGCCCACGGCGATCCCTGACGGCACCCAGCCCCGAAGATGCGGGTGGGGCGCACCGCTCGAGGTGGCGAAACTTGGTCCGGCTTGCCCCGGGCCCCCTTCTGAGTCTGCGCCCGGGTGTCGCCGGCCCTCAGCCGGCCTTGGCGTCGAGCACCTCCACGACGAACCAGAGCGTCTCGCCCGGAGCGATGTCGCTCCCGCCACCCTGATCGCCGTAGCCCAGCGCAGCGGGGATCCCGAGGAGCCGCTGCCCGCCCACCTTCATACCGGGGATCCCCTGCTGCCAGCCCGGGATCACTCCGCTCAGGGGGAAGGTGGCCGGCTGGTTGCGGCTGTACGACGAGTCGAAGACCTTCCCGGTGGAGCAGGAGACGCCGATGTAGTTCACGCTGAGGGTCTGGTCTGCGGTCACCACGGCCCCCGTCCCCTCCTTGAGGTCCTGGGTCACCAGCGCCGTCGGTGGCGGCCCGACCCGAACCGGCACGCTCGGGGCGCCGGGGGGCAGGGCATCGGCCACCGGTACGCACGGCTTGCCCGCCGCCGACGCCAGGGCCGGCGGCGCTGGGTCCGTGGCCTCGCTCGTGGCCTCGCTCGTCGCCGACGACCCCGCTGTCGGCTCCTTGGCTGGAGGCGCAGAACCCCCGACGCCACGGGCCAGGAGCAGGCCAAGAACGCCGACCACCGCGATCATCGCCACCAGCGCTCCCAGGGTGAGCCGGCCCTTCCGGTCCTGCCTGTGTCGGGCGAGCTCGGCTGCCCGCCGCGCATGGGCCACCTGTTGCGCCCGTGCCTGCTGGCGACTTCGCTTCTTAGCGGCCACGTCCGGAACCTACCAACAGGCCGCCGGCCAGAAGGGTGCAGGCTGGCACCTGCCCGTCGCCCTGTTAACGCGGTGCTTACACGGCCTGAGGCGCCGCTTGATCCGCCGGGCCGTACCTTCCGGGGATGCAGGCATCCCAGACCCTTGACCACCCCCATCGCCTCATCGCCCGTGCCGCCGCCGTCGTCGGGCTGTTGGGGATCTCGCTGATCCACCTGCTGGACCTCCAGTCGAAGCTCGACGAGACGCCGTACCTCGGTGTGGCCTACCTCGTTCTCATCGCCGCCGCCCTCGTCACGGCGGCGCTCCTCGTCCACGCCGACGACCGACGGGCCTGGGCCAGCGCCACGGTGCTGGCGTTGCTCACCATCCTCGGCTACGTCGTCAACCGGAGCGTCGGCATGCCCTCGGCGACCGACGACATCGGCAACTGGCTCGAGCCCCTCGGGCTCGCCTCGCTGTTCGTCGAGGCCATCACCGCGGCGATCTGCATCTACGGCCTGGTGGAGAGCCGGAGCAGCAGCACCGGCGGCGATCGCCAGCGGAGCTTTCAGACCGGCTGATCCGCATCGGAGCGCCCTGCACGAGACCCGTACGCTTCCGAGCGTGCCGCGGGTGCTCGTGGTCGAGGATGACGACCCCATCGCTCTGGTGCTGGTCCGCGCCCTGGAGCGCGACGGCCACGTGGTGGTCCGCACCTCCGCCGGCGGGCAGGCACTCGACCTGGTGGCCGACGCGCCCTTCGACCTCGTGCTGCTCGACCTCGGCCTGCCCGACCTCGACGGCGTGTCGGTCTGCCGGGAGCTGCGCCATCTCGACCCCGGGCTGCCCGTGCTGATGCTCACCGCCCGGAGCGAGGAGCTCGATGTGGTCGTCGGTCTGGATGCGGGCGCCGACGACTACGTCACCAAGCCGTTCCGCATGGCGGAGCTGCTGGCGCGCGTGCGCGCCCGGGTGCGGCTTCATACAGAGGCGAGCCTCTCGGTCGGCGACGTGCGGGTGGACGTGTCCGCCCGGCGGGCCTGGCAGGGCGAGCGCGAGCTCGACCTCGCCGCCAAGGAGTTCGAGCTGCTGGCCGTCCTGGTGCGCAACGCCGGGTCGGTGGTGAGCCGGGAGCGGATCATGAGCGAGGTGTGGGACACCAACTGGTTCGGCCCCACCCGAACGCTCGACGTCCACATGTCGTCGCTGCGACGCAAGCTCGCCGGCGACCCGGCGGCCAGGCAGTACCTCACCACCGTGCGGGGCGTCGGCTTCCGCTTCGAGCGCTCCTGACGTGCGCCGTCGGATCCTCATCGCCACCGCCACGGTGGCCCTGGCTGGCATCGCCGTCTTCGGCATCCCGCTCGCCGTGATGGCACAGAGGATGATGCGGGGCGACGCCCTGCGGCAACTCGACCGCGAGGCCGATGCCGTGAACTTCGCCGTCGATGCCGACATCCTCCGGCACGCTCCGGTCGATCCGGCGAAGGTCTCCGCCGTCCTGCGCGCCGACCGCCACGTGATGGTCCTCGATCCCCTCGGCCGGCGGACGGTGGTGGGGGCCGACATTCCGGGGCGGACGCTGACCGCGTCCGTACAGTCCTCGTCGGGCACGAGCGTGCGGATCACCGCCCCCGCCCGGGTCACCGACGAGCGGGCTCTCGGGGCGGTGATCGTGGTCGCCGGGCTGGCGACGGCCGGCGTCGCCGTGGCCATCGCTCTCGCCAACCTCGTGGCCCGCCGCCTGGCCCGCCCCCTCTCCGAGCTGGCGGCGATCTCGGTGCGCCTCGGCGGCGGCGACTTCTCGGCCCGGGCGGGGAGCTATGACATCCCCGAGGCCGATGAGGTCGCTGCCGCCCTCAACACCACGGCTCGTCGCCTCGAGGAGCTGGTGGAGGCCGAGCGGAGCTTCTCGACCAACGCCTCGCACCAGCTCCGCACGCCGCTGACGGCGCTCCGGCTCCACGTCGAGGAGCTGGCTGCATCCGCGGACGGCGACGTCCGACGAGAGGCGGAGCTTGCGCTCTCCGAGGCCGATCGCCTCGACCGGACCATCGCCGACCTGCTGGCCTTCGCCCGGCGCGGGCGGGCCGGTCCCGCCGAGAACGTCGACGTCGCTGCGCTGCTGCAGGAGCGGGCGCCGATGTGGTCGGCTCTGTTCGAGCCGGTCGGGCGTCGCCCGCTCGTCCTCTGCGGGACGGAGTGCACGGCGATGGCATCACCGGCCGCCCTCTCCCACGCCCTCGACGTGCTGGTCGAGAACTCGGCCCGCCACGGTCGAGGGACCACGACCATCGCCGCCCGCACGAACAACGGCTACGTGGAGATCGTGGTCAGCGACGAGGGGGAGGGGGTGCCGGCCGGCGCCGAGTGGAGGATCTTCGAACGCCACACGTCCCTCAACGGCGGCACCGGTGTGGGGCTGGCCCTGGCGCAGCGGCTGATCGAGGCCGACGGCGGACGCCTCGAGCTGCTGCGGGCGCGACCGCCGGCCTTCCGCATCCTGCTGCCCACCCACGCCGAGGTGCTCCCGTCGGCGTGAGCGCGCCGTGCCTTGGTAGGGGCGCAAGTCTCGTCGATCTGGAGCGTCCCTGTCGGGGCATGCAGGCGGGCGATCCAGGCCCCATCTCCGTGAACCGGTCGTCCAGCGCCGGCACCGCGTTGTCGCAGAGGAGGCCCCGGGCCAGGTCGAAGCGAGCAGCATCGACGAGATCGGTGGCGCTCGCCGTCACCCGTCGTCGTCGGGAGTACGCTCGAGGCCGGCGGGCTGGTGTACGAGGTCGACACCTTCCAGTACGAGATCGACGAGGGGCCGTGCCTGCACGCCGTGGCCAGCCGCGAGGTCACCGAGATAGAGGAGATGGAGAGCGAGCAGCGGTGGCCGCGCTTCGGAGCCCACGCCGCCGAGCGGGGCGTTCACAGCTCGCTGTCGCTCCCGATGATGGTGCGCGGCGAGGCGATCGGGGCGCTGAACCTCTACGCGTTCCGGCCACACGCCTTCACGGCGGCCGACCGCCACACCGGGACGTTGTTCGCCGCCCAGGCAGCGGTGGCGGTGACCAACGCCCAGTCCTACGCAGCCAGCGTGAAGCTGGCCCAGGAGCTGCGCGAGGCACTCGACTCGCGTGTCGTCATCGACCAGGCCATGGGGATCCTCATAGGCCGCGACGGCCTCGAGCCAGAGGCAGCGTTCACCGCTCTGCGGGTGCGGTCCCAGACCAAGAACCGCAAGCTGCGCGACGTGGCCGCCGACGTCGTCAGCTCGGCTGCCGCCCGGGGGTGCGAGTCCACCGACCAGGCAGGCTGACGGCGACCGAGGACCTACGGGTCGAGAGGTCCCGGCTCGATGGCCATGAGGCGATCCATGCCGGTGAGCCTAAGTGCCTTCAGGACCGCTCGTTGCGGGGAGCGGAGCACGTAGGAGCACCCCTGGCCTGCGGCCCGGCGGGACGAGGTGATGAGGACCCGGAGGCCGGTGGAGTCGACGAAGGTGAGCTCGCTGAGGTCGAGGGCGAGGGCGTGAGGCCGGGCGTCCATAACCGTGTCGAGGGCGCGGCTCAGCGCGGGCGTGGTGGCCATGTCGAGCTCGCCCTCGAGCCGGACGACGACATCGCCGTCATCCCCGTCGGCGTCGACACCGAAGCCGGCGCGCAGGACGGCGGAGGCGACGCCTGCCGATTGGTCGGACGGGTCGAGCAAGTCATCGGACATGGAGCATGCCTCCGGAAAAGGTCTCGTACGATCCCAGGGCCGTGACC
>JALZAH010000153.1 GCA_030948425.1 Actinomycetota bacterium | reverse complement strand
TCTTCCACTACGCCGGCTACGCTCCCGTTCCTCCCCAGTACTTCACCTACCAGGGTCAGAACTCCACCAAAGCCCCGTAGGTCGATGCCATCAACCTGGCTGACCGCTCTGAGCTGGACGGCGTTAGTTTAGCGGTGGCCGGCTTGAGCGCTGGGCCTGCATCGTGTGGGATATCTACGGGCGGGGTCGCCGGCAGGACATGGGGGTGATGGAAGCGGTGTGGCCGATCACCGCCTTGTACCTCGGGCCGGTGGCAGTCTGGGGCTACCGTCGCTTCGGGCGGTCCAAGAGCCAGGCGTGGCGGCCCGCTACGACCTCGACGAGCCGCCGGAGCGGCCCCGATGGGCGTCGGTGGCCACCGGGGTGAGTCACTGCGGGTCCGGTTGCAGCCTCGGAGACCTGATCGCCGAGCGGGTCGTGTTCGGGATCGGGGCCACCCTCGCCGGCCTGGCCCTCTTCCCCGAGTACATCGCGGACTACGGCCATGCGGTGAAGAACCCGACGATCATGCCGATCTGCATCAAGAACCAGTACGCGGCGTGATCAGGATGCAGGTGCGGCCCGGGGACGAACACCAGCTGCATCAGCGCCATCCACCCGAACAGGCCGACCTCGAAGGCGGTGAGCGACAACACTTCGGCCTTGGTCGCCGCCACCAGTCCGGGGCGGCCAACGTGTGGCTGATCCGCCGGGGCATCAAAGAAGCCATGTGACCACCCAAGCGCATGTACCCCTATAGGGTATGATGGCGAGGTCGGTCGACAGCCAGAGAGGAGCGTGGCGGTGCCCGTTGGCTACAGCGACAACAAAGAGGCAGTTCGTCGGCGGTTGGCCCGGATCGAAGGCCAGGTCCGGGGCCTGAGCCGCATGGTCGACGACGACACGTACTGCATCGACGTGTTGACCCAGATCTCCGCGGTGACCCGGGCGTTGCAGTCCGTGGCCCTCGAGCTGCTCGGCGACCACCTGTCGCACTGCGTGCAGGACGCCCTGGCCGCCGGCGGCCCGGGAGCGGACGACAAGGTGGCCGAGGCCCGCGCCGCGATCGAACGGCTAGTCCGCTGATGACCGAGCCGACCTCCGCCGACGCTTGCGCTGCTGCCGACGCCACACCCGGCTGTGCCACCGGGCCTTTCAGCCGTCTCGCCTGGACAGCCCGGGAGATCGCCGGTCTCCTCCGACGCCCGGCGAGCGCAGACGACGACGGCGAGGTCGACGATGCACGCTGAGGTTACGGCCGCGCTCAGCGTCGGCGGATTCTTCCGCAAGTGGGCCGGTCTTTGCGCGAGGCGTTCTACATGTTCTGGGACACTCTGTGGGCGCTGGTCCTCGGTTTCGGGCTATCAGGCGCGGTGCAGGCTTTCGTGTCCCGCGCCGAGATGCAGGCCCGTCTCGGCGACCACGGGCCGAAGTCGATCACCCGGGCGTCGGTGTACGGGGCGGTGTCGTCGTCGTGTTCGTACGCGGCGTCGGCGATGGCCAAGTCGCTGTTCGCCCGTGGCGCCGACTTCGTGGCCGCCATGGTGTTCATGTTCGCCTCCACCAACCTGGTGATCGAGCTGGGGATCGTGTTGGCGGTGCTGATCGGCTGGCAGTTCGTGGCCGCCGAGCTCGTCGGCGGGATCATCATGATCGTGCTGCTCGTCACCGCCGGCGGCCTCTGGTTCAGGGGCCGGGCCCTTGACGAGGCCCGCCGCCAAGCCGAAGGCTCCAGCGGCGGTCACGACCCTGCCGGTGAAGATGACGAAGCCGGTCAGCTGCCATGGACGCAGCGGGCCCGCACCGCGGCGGGATGGTCCGACGCCGCCGGCTACACCATGAGCGACCTGACCATGCTACGCAAGGAACTCGTTGTCGGCTTCGCCGTGGCCGGCTTCTTGGCCACCGTGGTCCCGGCCCACATCTGGAACGACGTGTTCCTCCACGGGCACGGCTTTTGGACGACACTCGAGAACGTGGTCGTCGGACCGTTCGTGGCCATCATCAGCTTCGTCTGCTCGGTCGGCAACGTCCCCCTCGCCGCCGCCCTGTGGAAAGGCGGGATCAGCTTCGGCGGGGTCGTCAGCTTCATCTTCGCCGATCTCATCACCCTGCCTCTGCTGCTGATCTACCGCAAGATGTACGGGCGGCGCATGACGCTGCGCATGCTCGCGGTGTTCTGGGCGGTCATGTCGATCGCCGGGCTTGCCACCGAGGAACTGTTCCGGGCCGCCGGGACGATTCCCGCCACCCGGCCCACTGTCGTCGCCGGCGACAGCGTCGGTCTCAACTACACCACCATCCTCGACATCATCGCCCTCGCCGTGTTCTCCACCCTGTACTGGCTGTACCGCAACCGTGAACGGTTTGGTGGCGGCGCCGGCTACGCCAAGGACCCCGTGTGCGGCATGCAGGTCCAAACCGCCCACGCCCCCGCCGCCACGGTCCATGACAGCCATCGGATGTTCTTCTGCTCCGAGCACTGCCAACACCGCTTCGAGACCAACCCCGACCGGTATCTCGCGACCGCCGACGACAACGCGCCCGAAGACGGCCTGGGTGAGCCGAGCGTGACCGACCCGATCTGTGGGATGACCGTCGACCCCGATCACACCGCCGCCCATCGCCACAGAGGCCGCCGAGACTACTGGTTCTGCTCTCCGGCCTGCGCCGAAACCTTCGACACTGACCCGGCCCACGCAGCCCCTTCAAGCTGCCACCCGCTCGGGGTGGTCGGGGGACATCGACGCGAACAGCGGGGCGAGGAGCGGGTCGGCGGGCACGTATTTCTCGTAGAACAGCCGGGTCATCCTGGTCAGGGCGGGCAGGCCGCCGGCCCACTCGAACAAGGTCGGGGTCCGTTCGGGGTCGGCGACGGGGTCGGCGAAGCCCACATACCAGTGCATGCCCGAGCAGAACGGCTTGTTCTGCGAGTGCCCGCAGCGGCACAGGGCGTAGTGCTCCAGGGACGACCCCTGGGCCCGGGGTTCGGCCCCGCCTTCGGCGGAGCGGAGCGGGATGGACCCGGTGATCCGGTAGGGGCCGTCCCTGGTCACCTCGATGACCGGTTGACGGGTCCGGTCGATGTCGTCGCGGGCCTCCCGGCCGGCGACCGCGTAGCTGAGCGCCCCCGACGGGCAGTCGCGCACGGCGCGGATGATCTCGTCGGCCCGCCCCCCGCTCGGGGCCACGAACGGATCGGTCCCGGCCCGGAACACGGTGGCCAGCCTGTCGGTGCAGCGCCCCGAGTGCTGGCAGATGCCCCGGTTGTCGAAGATCGTCACCTGCTGGCCGAGGTAGGTGTCCCGCCGGTCGGCGACCCTGCAACCGGCCCAGCTCGGCTACGCAAGCGGTGCCCTCCACGTCGTTGCCGGCCGGCCGAGCGACCAGGTCCTGGAGGGCCGCCACCGCCTCCAGGAGTGCGGCCGGCGCCCCCGGGTCGGCGCGAAGCCTCGTCGCCCGCATGGCCAGGGCGAAGAGCCCATCGGCGACGTTGCCCCCAGGCGCCCCGGCGGCGGGGCGAGCGCTGTCATCGGCCGGTGCCGCCGCCGGTCCTGAGGTTCGGCCAGCCACTTGGTTCTGGGTGAGTGGTCGGATCACGCTTCCGACCAGGCGGGCCACGACATCGAGGTCCCCTGCCCCGGCGGCCGCCACGGCCACGACGTGGGCGTCAGCCACCAGCTCACCCCACTGCCCCCCGCCCGAAGCGCCGACGGTGATCAGCTCGTCGGCCCGGGCAAGGAGGGCGTCGATCTGGGAATGGTCGGCCTCGGCCCCGCTTGCGGCTGCGGGTTGGGCCCACCGGCTGTGGCCGCCCCAGTCGGGGTAGCGGGCGGCCAGGCTGTCGGCCATGGCCGACAGGGCCGGGCTGATGGGGGCCAACCGCTCGGCGAGGGCGGGGTCGGCCCGCTGGGTGCGGATGCGCTCAGCGAAGACGGCGGCCTCTCGTAGGCGCTCCTCGAGGATCTCCCACGCCGCCTGGCGGTGGGCATGAGGTAGTCGCTCTCGTAGAACAGCTCGAAGCTGGGCCCCGCCGTCCGCCCCGGGAACTCCTCTCCTGCGGGCAGGGTGGTGATGAGGCTGCCGAGCGGCTTGATCACCTGGAACATCAGCGCCAAGGTGAGATCGGCCAGGGTGGCGAGCTGGCTTTCGTTCTCCTCGGTGTGGGCGAAGTAGCGCTCCAAGGTCTGCAAGAGGATCTCGTAGGCCACGTTGAACAGGTCGGTGACCCGAGCCGTGGCCGGGTCGGTGATCAACGGCACCGTGTCGTCGTGCTCGCACGGCCGCACGTTGGCCACCATGACCGGCCGCACCGGGTCGAACGCCGGGTTGGCCTCCCTCAGAGCCTGGTACTCCTCGAGGATGGCCACGAACTGGCCGAAGTGGGCGTCCTGCCACGCTCCCCTTGGACCCTCGCCCTGCTCGAGGATCTGGTCCAGGGCGCGGCGGGCCGAGGCCAGGTCGGTGACGGCGACCAGCTCGGGCCACGAGAAGTCGGCCTGGGGTGGCCTGGGCGTCGGACGGACCCACGAACAGGCCCCGCTCGCCGAACTTGTCTGACAGGTGGGCCAGGACCTCCTCGATCGAGCGGTACAAGTGGCCGACGGTGGCGAAGTCCTGCAGGCGGGGCCCGATGTCCGCCTTGGGCATCGCCGGCTCCGCCCGCCCCACCGCCGAGAGGCCCTCGGCGTCGTCGAGGGCCATCCCCTCCGGGCGCTCCAAGAACATGAAGTGGCGCAGCGCCTCCTCGCCGAACGGCAACAACAGCAGCTGCACACCGGCGGGGTAGTGGTTGGCGGGCTGGGGTTAGGGCGGCCCAGGTGCGGCGCCGCCCCGATAGCCGAAAACACGTTGTGGACCAGAGCCAGGTGCAGCATCTCCTGGGTAGCCACATGCGAGATCTGACGCCGCCACCCGACGACAGCAGCCAGCTCCGCCTCGGTAAGACCCTCATCGGCGCTCTCCTTCAACGAGAAGGCGGCGAAGAGGTACTGGCACATGGTGGCGTGCTCCAGCTCGGCCGCCTCGCAGAGCATGTACACCAGCGCCTCGCGGTGCTCAATCACGAACGGCGCCTCCGCCTCCGCCGTCCCGCCCCGCGCCTCGAGCATCTGGGCCAACGGCCCGCGCCCCCCCCTCGGGCCCACCAGCGGGCGAATCAACCGTCATCATGCCCCTCCATCCAGACAAGTGCCCCTACGGCACAATTACAACATTACACGAACACCCGTCAAATGAGACCGCCGGACACTGGCGGTTGACAGAACATAGCAACGACCTCCCCGACCGGTCGCAGCAACCCCCTGGGACCTCACGCTCCCAGCGCGCCCGATCAAGGATCCGCTATCAGGACGGCGGCTTCGGGGCCTGCTCGGGTATTCAGCGCCTGGCGTACCGCCGAAGAAGACGGTGCCGACGAAGATCACCGCGGCGATGATGAGCAGCCAGAGCAGGCCGTGCACGACAGCGCCGATGATCCCGAGGTCTGGCGGTGTGACGGTCGGCGATCTTCTACCGTGTGAGCGTGGCGGCCGGGTCCTGGGTCATTGGCCGGCCGCCGGGGCCGTCGGGTCGGGGTTTGGTGTGCCGGGCCCGGGGTGACAGGCGGGCGGGTAGGTAGTGGATCTGGGAGACGGGGTGCTGGTCACCCGGGCGGCGGCCGGTGACGTGGCGGCGTTCGAGGCGTTGGTCCGCCGCTACCAGGTGCGGGTGTTCCGGTTGTGTGTGAACATGTTGGGAGACGAGCACTCGGCGCGTGACGCGGCCCAGGACGTGTTCTTTGTCTTGTGGCGGGGCCTGGTGAACTTCCGGGGGGACTCGAAGTTCTCGACGTACCTGTACGGGGTGGCCACGAACCGGTGCTTGAAGGAGCTGCGCCGCCGGGCTCCGGTGCCGGTGGCGGAGATGGCCGAGCGGCCGGCCCGTGAGGGTGCGCCTGAGGCGGAGGTGGAGGCGGCCGAGTTGATGACGGCGGTGCGGGCTGCGGTGGCCGGGTTGACCCCGGAGCAGCGGGCGCCGCTGCTGCTTCGCGAAGTGGAGGGTTTAGGGTACGGCGAGATCGCCGCGGTGTTGGGGGTAAGTGTCGCTGCTGTGAAGAGCCGACTGAACCGGGCCCGCGCCGAGCTCGCCACTGTGTTGGACCGCTCCCGGTGACCGCCCGGGGCTGGACGGAGGTGTTGCCGTGCGGTCGGGACACCGAGCGGCTGTTGGGGTTGGTGGCGGACCAGACGCCGATCGGCCCCGGCTCGCACGAGGCGGCCTGCCGGTACTGCCAGGCTGCGCTGGGCGAGCTGGCCGGCCTGTGGGAACCGGTGACGCAGTGGGCGGCCCTGGAGGTGACGGCACCGGCCGATCTGGTCCGCACGGTGATCGCCCGGGTGCGCAGGATCGCCCAGTCACCGCACCATGTGGCGACAGCGACGTCGTTGGGGGTGACGACGGTGACGTCGTGGGTGGTGAGCCTGATCGCCGGCCAGACCGCCGCCGACACGGCCGGCGTGGCCGGCGTGACCTCGCCGGGCGGCCGGCGTCGGGGGAGTGACCGGACGGAGCGGGCCCGAGGGGCGGCCGACGGCGTCGAGGTGACCGAGAGCGGCGCCGCCGCGGTCGGGTTGCGCTTCGGGATGGCGGTGGCCCCTGCCGGTGACCTGGTCGGCTTAGCGGACGATGTCCGACGCAGGGTGATCGACCAGGTGCGCTCGGAGGCCGGGATACAGGCGGCCGAGGTCGACATCGTGATCACCGACCTGGTGACCGGAGACTGACCTCAAGTTCCTGCGGAACTTTCGGGTCCGGGCGGGACCCAATCCTGTGACCACACGCCCGCAGAGCCCAGACCCTGCCGGCCGACCGTTTGAGCAGGGGAGGAGCGTGTCCCGTCAGCAGTACGCGTTTTTGATCGGTGTGCTCCTCGTCGCCGTGGCATGGGCCGCGGGCTGGGTGGTGTTGGCCGCCATCGCGGCCGGGCTGATCGGCGTGGGCGTGGTCCGTGTCCTCGAGGGCGACGTCGACCTCGGCGAGCTCGCCGAGCGGTTCCGTTCCGACAAGGACCACTAGAGCCCCCGCCCAGGCCGGCACGGCCTGGCTGTCACCGTCGCAACCGCAGCCTCTCACCACAGGAGAACATCAATGGCCGAATCCACCACCCGCACCAGCGCAGAGTCCGCCACGAAGTCGGGTGGTCCGAGCCCGACGGCCCCGAAGGGCGGCGGCGTGGAACGCCACGCCAACAGCAGCGGCGGCGGGGCGTTGCACACCGAGCACGGGACGACCACGATCGCCAGCTCGGTGGTGGCCAAGATCGCCAGCCTGGCCACCCAGGAGATCCCCGGCGTCCAGGCGCTCGGCAAGAGCCTGACGCGCACGTTCGGGTCGATCCGGGCCAAGGTGCCGGGCGCGACCCAGGCGGCCACCCAGGGGGTGTCGGTCGAGGTCGGCGAACGCCAGGCGGCGATCGACGTCGACATCGTCGTCTACTACGGGCAGAGCATCGTGGAGACCGCCGAGGCGATCCGCCAGAACATCATCGAGCGGATCGAGGGCATGACCGGCCTCGAGGTCGTCGAGGTCAACGTGGCCGTCGACGACCTCTACTTTGAGGGCGACGACGACAATGACCAGGGCAGCCGCGTCTCGTGACCGACGCTCCGCCGCTGGCCGGGGCATCTGACCCCGGCCGGCGAGGCGGGCTCGCCCTGGCGGTCGCCGCCGCAGTCGACACGGTCAGCGGGGTCCGCCGCTCGGCGGGCGGGCCGACGCCGTTGGCCACGCTCTACCGTGGCGGTCAGGTCAACGGCGTCGCCCTCGACTCGGTGTCGGTGACCGTGCAGGTGACCGTCACCGATGTCCCCGCCGCCGGCGTGGCCGAGATCGGCGATCAGGTCCGCCGGGCCGCAGACGCCGTGATGCGGGACAACGACGACCACCGACAGGCGCGGGTGGTGATCGACGACATCGACATCGACCACCTCCCCCCGCAGCGACCGGCGAGGACATGCTGATGATCCTGATCAACCGTCTAGCAGGCCTCATCGTCGGCGCGATCATCGCTGCCGTCGGCGTCGTCATGGTCGTCGAGGGAATCCGAACGGGCATCGACGGCAGCTTCGAGTGGATCCCCGGCAACGACTGGCTGACCACGCTGCAGACCACCGCCTGGTCGGCGACAACGGTCATCGTCGTCGCGGCCATCGCGGCCGCAGCCGGCGTGATCGTGCTGGCCGCCGAGGTACGCCCGAGGCGGAAACGGCTCGTCACCGTCGCTGGTCCGGGACCGGGAACCTGGAAATTGGTGCGCCGATCCGCTGAGGGACACATCCAGCGCCGCCTCGCCGCTCAGGTCCCAACGAAGCCGATCAAGGTACGTCTCCGCCCGGGACGCCGACGGTGGCGGCTCAAGGTCAAAGCCCGGTCCGCTTCGGCGTCCCGGTCGCTCCTCGAGGCCACCGGGCGCTCTGAGCTTGCCGCGCTCGGCGCCCCTGAGCGCTCCAAGGTCACCGTGAAGACCCGCCGGAAGGCGCCCCCCCCCCACCCCCCCTCCAACAGCGGCGTATATAAACCCGACGCCAGCAGCACGGGGCCATCGCCTGCCGGCGGGCCGGACTCGTTGCCCGTGGGCGCCGAGGCATGATCGACCGCCGCAATCGGGCGGTCCTCGCTGTCATCGCGGTGATCCTCATCGCCGGGGCCGGCCTGGCCATCTGTCTCGGCGCCGGGGTCTTCGGCACTACTCGCGCCGATCAGTCGATCGTGGATCACACTGTGAGCCGCTGGTGGAACCAAGGCGGATGGGTGTCCTACGCGATCGTCGACGCCGCCGGTGTGATCCTCGTCGCCGCCGGGCTGGCCTTCGCGCTCGGCCAGCTCCGCCGCAACGACGGCCGCGACCACATGAGCAACGTCACCGTCGAACATCACGAGCCGCAACGGGGAGACACCACCCTGCGGGCCCGGGCCGCGGTGCGCTCCTTGGAGCACGACCTGGCCACGGTCCCCGACGTCCACGACGCCACCGTCGGATTCTTCGGGCGTCCGCCCGACGTGGAGCTGAGGGCCGTGGTCGCCGTCGGTGACGACACCGACCTGGCCGCCCTCCCAGGTCACGTCGACTCGGTCCTCGCCCGTCTTGCTCACACAACCGGGATCGCCCCCGAACCCATCCAGATCACGGTGCGGTTCAAAGACAAGCAGCGCCAACGCCAGGTCACCTGACCAACCCCCACCCAGTCGAGTCGCGCCCGCGGCCCGGTTCGTAGCACCCAAAAACCCAACAACAGAGAAAGCGGAACACGGGCGGGACCGAGCCAAGGACCAAAAGGAAGCTCACTGATCCGGGAGCGTCAACGCGAGGGCATCGAGCTGGCGCGCCGCCGTGGCGCCTACCGAGGGCGGCGAAGGTCGCTGAGCGACGACCAGGCGGCCGACCTGCGTCAGCGAGCTCAAGCGGGGGTACCGAAAGCGGCTCTCGCCCGGGAGCTCGGCATCAGCCGCGAGACGCTATATCAGTACCTGCGCGCCGGAGCGTCGAGCGCTGGTCCCCTCGATGACCCTCCAGGCACACCCGATGCCCCCACGAAGACGTGCGTATAGCCCCCGGGGGAGCCGATCGGCGGGCAGCCTCCCGTGTGATGTCCTGGTGCAGCAGCAATTGCTCGAAGCTACCGACTAGCCATCTACGAAATTCATCTATCGGATGAGAGGACTCCCGCATGACTGATACCGCCGCAGGTCCATCCCTGCCGTTGAAGCACCATCCCGCTCTCGCCGCCACGGCGGAAAAGCGCGCCGCGGACACCCAGCTGAAGCTCGCTGACGGCATCACTAAGTTTGCCGGCTCGATGATATTCGTGTACGTGCACATCATTCTGTTCGCCGTGTGGATGGTTGCCTTCGAGGCCAGCCCTTGGCCGACTCTCACGCTTGTCGTATCCCTCGAAGCCATCTTCTTGTCCACGTTCGTCATGATCGGACAGAACCGACAAGCCTCGTTCCAGCAAGCAAAAGCCGACCACGATTTCAATACCAGCGAGCAAGAACTCCACACCAACACGCAACTTACGCAGGCCATACACGCAATGACCGAGCAGCTACATCGGCAAGTCTGTGCCAACGGTGGCTCGCCGGACGCAGCGAGCCCGCCGAGGTGACGTAATGGCCGCAAGTCGACGGGCAGGTATGCAACACACCCGCGAGGCGGGCGCGCGTGGCGCTGTCAGCGCGCATGGTCGTGCGCCGGAATCGGGAAAGACAGGACATCCGGTTGGGCCGCGTTGAGGGTCAAGCAAAACGTGGGCGTTGCATGGCGGCCAGGCTCTCTTGCTTGTGGATGCGTTCGTCGTAGCCGATCTGGCGGAACAGGTCAGCGAGGGTGTCGAGGCGGGCGTAGTCGGCGGCGAAAGCGCTCTCGAAGGGCTGGTCCTCCCACTCGGGGTGCTCATCGACCAGGTGGGCGTACTCGTGTTCGGCGTGGTCTTCGAAATCGGCGTTGAGCCGGTAGCTCCACGCAGGGCGGAGCACGTAGAGCAGCCAGGACAACTGGTAGTAGACGAAGGCCAGGGCCTGTGGGATGACGGTGAACTTGACCCAGCCCTCGCGGGTGCCTTCCTTCGTGATGAGTTCTTCGAGGATGAGCAGGTGCCACTGCTCGTTGTCTTCTTGGGCCCGGCTCTCGGTGACCCGGTCGAAGACCCGGCGGGCGAGGTCGGGGTGGGTGTGGGTTTGGGTGATGGCGATGTAGGCCACCTGCTCCCAGGCCTGGTAGGGGACACGGGCGACCAGCTCGATGACCTTGAACTTCGAGAGCGTGCGCTGCTCTCCGTAGACGAGCTTGAGTATGCCAAAGAGGATCTTGGCTCCGAGCCCGTACCGCCTCCGGGGGGTGTCGACGGTCTCGGCGTGAGACGCCAGCAGCTGTTCGTGGTCGAGATGCGCCATAGCGCCTTGGGCTCGTGGGGTGCTCAGCCCAGCGGGCCTCACTTGGCCGTCAGGGTGGTCGGTCATTGTTCTCCTCGAAGATTCAGTCGCCAACCATCCAACCATTGGTTGCTCCGGGTTGGGAAGGCCGGACGAACATGGCTGAAGTCCGTCCCAATCGAGGAACCCCATCGTAGACAGCCCACGTGGGAGGCCTACACAGCGCCGGGTCAAGCGTCCCGGACGGGGGCCGCAGGGAACACGTGTTTGTTCCGCTGGCGGATCCCATTACGGGACCGTCGGCTTTGGTGCGGGCCGCGTGCTCCAGGTACAGCACCGTCGTTGGGGCAGCGAGGACGGCGGTTGGCGTACTCGGTGTCGTCTGGGTCTGAGAATGAGTAGCGGGCGTTGCGGCGCAGCTCGACGCTCATCAGTGGGACCAGTACATCCGCCAGGCCCCGCTCCCATGGCCCCCGGACGTCGTGATAGCCGCCCAGGAAGATCCGCCCTACACGGCGGCGGCGCCGGGAGAGATCGGCGGTCAGGTCGTCGACGACCCCCCCTCGGAGATGGACGAGAGCGTCGGGTATTACTCTGACGCTACCGCCGACACCAACGGACCTTTTTGCTCAGGGGCCGGGGCACCAGGACTCACCGTCGTCGGGCGCGTACAGGGGACCGCCGGTCGGTTGGAGGCGTCGGACGAGCTGCTCGTAGCTGATCCGGCGGGGCATGGGAACGAACCGGCGTACCAGCTGGAAGCCTCGGGGAGCTTCTGGCCCGAAGCGTCCGTATAGCAGGGTGAGCGCCTGATCCGGGTCGTGAAGGGCGAACAGCGCAGAGGGGCAGGCGCCGCTGCGGTGAAAGGAAATGAAGAGCACGTAGCTGGCGCCGACCCGAAGGTGGACTGATGGCTCCGTGTTAAAGAGGGTCAGCTCGGCGATGTCCGGTGTGTTCTCGACACCACGGAACTGATGGTTGAAGTTGCCTTGGAGGACTTGCTCCTCTCGCGCCGTGTGCGGCCCGGTCACCTTCATCAAGGAGGCGCGGACCGAGGTGGTGTTAGCACGGTGATGGCGTCCTGACCGGCCGGTGGGCGGGAGCTCTCCGGACCCGACGAGCCGCACGAGGCGAGCGGTGCCGAGAGCACGACGGTGAGAGCAGCAGCGGCGATCGACTTGCCGCGTCGGTGCACGGCCCGAGGCTAACCCAAGGCTAACCCCGATCATTCACGTCACCATAAGATGTGGACGAGGGGGCGTGCTGAGGCGACCGGCGACACCACCGAGCGCGGGCGGCTGAGGGGTAGGGCGCTGGCACCGCCTCGGGGGGTTTGGCGATGGGGTTTGGCGGTGGGTTCGCCTGGCGTGGAACGGGGCTCGGGGAGCAATGGAGGCCCCCCGTCGGCGGGGCGGGCCGACATCACCATCAGCGCTACCCCGTATGAGGGTGCATGCTCGCCGTTGGCTTGCCGGGACCGAGCACTTACCCCGAATCAACCGATGGGCTGGGGGCTAACGCCCTGCGGATCGGTGGATCATCCGGGCTTACTCAAAACTGCCCGGTCAGGGAACCCCCAACGGGAACGGCCCAGGTCAAACGGGGTGCCCGCCAGAGGGTGTCCCGTAAGCCTGTCCCGGTGAAATGCTCGCTGACGGGGGGCTAACAGCTACAGGGTCTGGCGCTCTCAGCGGGGCGGCGCGCAGGTACTGGTACAGGGTCTCGCGGCTGATGCCGAGCTCCTCGCACCACCTCCAGGAGGCGTCCCACATCCTTGGTTGTGGCACACCTCGGACAGTCAACGGCGGTCACGCTCGGCGTCGGTGCCGCCTCCGTACCACGTCTATGTGCCACAACCAACCCGTACGATCACAGGTTGTGGGATCTGAGTTCCTCGAGACGGCGGGAATAGGCGTCAGCCACCCGCTGTAGCACTCGGCTACCTCACCCGACCCCACGGTAACGCCTGCCGGCTGCCGAGCCGACGTGCGGTGCCGGTACGGAGCGTGTCCGTGGCCGCCGCCGAGCCGCAGCCGGCCCGGAGCTGAATGTGCGGATAGCCCGGCTAGCGCGACCCAGCGAGTGCCTCCTCGGGAGGCAGTCCGATCCAGCGAAGGCGGTTGTACATCTCCAGTTGCTCGCTGTCATCGAGCGTTTCGGGTGGGACCGGCACGAAGACCACCGGCATGGCCGGGTCGTGTCCCACGGGCGAAGCGCTCTGGTCGGGAGGCACGCCCACGTAGACGCACACGCGGTCAGGGCCTGCGACCTCCACCGCCTCAGCGGGGACAGGAGTCTCGACGTGAGCAGTGTGGCCAGCGACGGTCGGGACTTCCTGCGCCTGCTCCCTGGCGAGGTGCGCGAATAGTTGTTCGGTCACGACCACGCCACAGGCGGGGGCCCCATGCATGCGTTCGGCGTCGGCGACCCAGCTCTCGATGATCTCGGTCAGCGTCACAAGTTGAGAGGCTACGCGTAGCGTCGGGCGAGGGTCGCCGCTGGTGATGCCGTCGGCCGGTCCGGAACGGGTTGGCGTTCACGGCCCGGCCGGGTCCTCGTCGCCAGCCGCCTCGGCGATGGCGTCGCGTTCAGTGATTGAAGCCGCCAACCTCGGTCTGGGTCACGATAACATCGGCTTCTCGTGACCCAGAATACGCCTGCCGATGGCCTGTCGAGGACGGGCTGACCATGGTCATCGTCGGGGAGCAGGCGTCGGGGAGCGGGGGCGTGACCTGAGCGGGTTGGTGGCGGAGCCGCCATGCCTTCTGGCGGCACCCGTCGCTGCAGGTGCTGCGGGCGCGGCCAGCGGGCAGAGGACCGCCGCACACCGAGCAGCCTGCCGTTACGGAAACGTTACGCGACGGCATGTTGGGCTCCGGTGGTGCACTTGGCGGCACGGCGCCGGGCGACCTCGGCCCGGATGCTGGCAGTGAGAGCGGGCATGTCCTTGCAGCCTTTGATGCGGCGGAAAGACCGTTCGGCCTCGAGCATTCCGACCCCGACCCAGCGACGCACCATCTTCGGGTCCCGCCAGTTGGTGACCCGCCCACCCAGGCGCTGGACCACCGAGATCATCGACTCCACCGCATTCGTGCACGACAGCGAGCGGGCCAGGCGGTCGCTGGCGCCCAGGCCACGCACGGTGAACATGTCCTCGAGGCCTTCTCGCAGGCTGGCCGCGGCGGAGGGGTAGTGCTCGTCGAGCTGGGCGGCGATCCCTCTCGCGACGCGCAGGCCGCGGGCGGGGTCGACGTCGTTGAACGCCTTGCCCAGCCGGGCGTCGATGACCCCGGCGTAGCCGTCGGGCAGGTAGTCGTCGAGGTTGCGTCGTTTGTGCAGAACGCAGCGCTGTATGAGCGCCCGGTCCCCGAAGACCCGTTTCACGCCTGCGGCGAGGGCCTTGGACCCGTCGAGGACGAACAGTACGCCCGCCGCGCAGTCCAGGCCGCGGCTGACCAGGTCGGCGAGAAGGTCGGTGACGACGGTGGCGTTCTCGGTGTCGCCCTCCCACAGCCCGACAGGGACCTTGGTCCCGTCGGAGGTGATGGCCAGCGCGACCACCACGCAGCACTCGGCGAAGATGATCCCGTCGATCATCATGGCGGCCACGTCGAGGCCGGTCAGATCCCGGGCCAGCAGCTCGGCCAGCTTGGCCTCGGTGGCCGTCTTGAACCGGCGGCTCACCGCCGACTTCGACACCGAACGAGCCTTGGCTTCCAACGCCTCGCCGACCGGTTCGGCCACCAACCCGTGGCGGCGCGTGGCCACCCCACCCAGCATCCGCTCCAACGCCACCTGGGTCAACAGATCCGTCGAGGAGAACACCGCATACGTGTCCAAGCCGACCTCCCCGCCGCCGTCGGTGCGCACCGCCCGGGGCCGGCTCACCGGCACCTTCCGGCCACCGAGCACCACCGAGCCTGGGGCGGCACCGTTTCGCTCGGCCACCCGGCCCGGGTCGTGCTTGCCCTTCGAACCCACGATCCGGGTCCGCTCAGCCTCCATCATCTCCGCGATCACCAGCATTCCCGCCGCGCAGGAGAAGGCCATCAGCCCCTCCCTGATCGCGCCTTCCATCTCGGCCAAGGGCAACTTCGCCTCGACCGACAGCCCAGCCACGCGGGCCGCCTCGTCCTCCCGCACCTTGGCGGGCATGACAGGTAGCTTCTTCTTCATTGGTGGTGGTCCCTTTCCTTGTTCGGATGTCTTGGTGGACGCCGAACACCTACCAGACGGCAGGCGTCAGGCGGGGGACCACCACCTCAACTTCCACAAGGCTCGGGACAACCTCGCCGTTGTCCCCGGCCCGGATCCTCGATACTCGTTCCCAGGGGGGCCCTATAGGTCCCGGTGCCACCTTGCAGGTACCACTTCTGGGCCGGGGAGGTGTGCCGGAAGCACGGGGGTTTCGGCGGTGTCGTTCACGCTGACGAGCCTGGCGTTGACCAACGCTTCCGGCGACTTTGTCACCGTCTTCCCGTATGGGTCGCCGCGGCCGGACACCGCCAACTTGAATCCCGTTCCCGGCGCCGCGGTGTCCAACGCAGTGATCGTGCCGCCGGGCAACGGTGGGCAGGTGTCGGTCTTCAACTATGCCGGCTCGGTCAATGTGGTTATCGACGTGTCGGGCTACTACACGGCCGGTGATACGAGCACCGAGACGTTCCATCCTCTCCCGTCACCGGTCCGCATCTACAGTGGCGGCCAGCTCGGCGCGGGACAGGTCGCTAAGGTCAATGTTGAGGGCGTGGCCGGGATACCCGCTAGCGGGGTGGCCGCAGCGGCCGTCACCGTCGGCGCCGGAAATGCCACCGCTGGGTCGTATCTCACGGTCTACGCTGATGGGGCTGCCCAGCCGAACGTGGCCAACGTGTCGGTGTCCCCTGGTGTCAATGTAACCACCTTGGCCCAGCCCCAGGTCGGCAGCGACGGGGCGATCAGCGTCTACAACTACGCGGGGTCGTTGAACCTGTTTGTGGACGTGGAGGGCTACTACTCGATCGACGCCTCCAACGGCTCGGCCAGCTACCGACCGGAAGCGCCGCAGGTTCTCTATGACACCCGTAACAGCGGGAACCCGCTCCAAGCGGGCGAGACCCGTTCCTTCAATGTGATTCAGCCCACGCAGGGCCTTGGTGAGTCACAGGTGGCACCACCCAACACGACCGCAGTCGCCCTCAATGTGACTTCGGTCAACGCGACCTCAGGGTCGTACCTGGAGGAGTACCCGGCTGGTCAACCAGCGCCGAACCCCGCCACCGCGATCCTCGATCCCACCCCCCAGGCGGGGGCCGCACCCGATGCTCTGGTGTTGGCCAAAGTGGGCGTCGGGGGGCAGATCGAGCTGTACAACTACGCCGGGTCCACCGATGTGGTCATTTCCCTTGTCGGCTACTACCTCGACGCGTCCACATCCAACCGCCCCCTGCCGCTCAACGAGCAGGCAGGCGGGGCATTGTTCGACGCCCCTGACCCTGCCGCCGTGCAAACCTCGTCCACCCAGTCTCAGATCTACGCAACAGGTACCAGGAATAACACCTCCGACGTCTTCACGGAGGCTTGGACGACAGGAACCCAGGGCGTCGCTGGCGCCACCGGCGCCCTGCCCCCCAACCCTCAATGGATGCAAGGACAACCGGGATTGCCCGCTTATCTCAAACAACAGCTTGAGTTCGCCCCATCTGTGGCGTACATCGGTGGCAGATACGTCATGTGGTTCAGTGGAATAAATCAGGACGGAATGCCAAACTGTTTGGAGAGTGCGACAAGCCCGACGCCCGCAGGGCCGTTCACGGTTGTAGCGGCATACTGCGACCCTAACCGAGCCGGTGGGTATGGCGATCTCGATCCTTCCATCTTCTTCGATCCAAATTCGTACCAATGGGTGCTGCATTACAGCAAGGAACTCGCTACACC
>JALZAH010000124.1 GCA_030948425.1 Actinomycetota bacterium | reverse complement strand
GCTCCACATCGAGTACCCGGCCGCCTCGGGGGTCAGCTTCAGTCGCCGCTACAGCATGCGCAACGTATGGTTGCGGATGTGGGGCCCCGGGCGGGTGGCCATCAAGTCGGTGTTCCACCAGGGCGAGACGGGCGGATGGATCTCCAGCAGTTCCGCAGCGACCGTGCAGCATTGGTGATCCGGGATGCCGCCCGCAGCCCCGGAGGGGCCGGGGCGGGACCAGCGGGGAAGTTGCCCACCTCGGACCCCTTGACAACCGGGGCCGAAGCGTCCGATGATGGGCCGACATGGCACCGTTGACCGGTCTTCTGCTTCTCGTGTAGGCGAGCGCCCCGCATCGGTGCTCGCCGGAACCTCCTGCGTCCTTCGGGCCGGGAGGTTTTTTCGTTCCCCCGTTTCGTCCCGCCGAAAGGTCCACGATGGCTGCCTACGCCTACCCGACGCCCTGTGACATGCCGTATGAGAAGTATCAGCCCACCCGTCCGCTCGATCTTCCCGACCGGACCTGGCCCGACGTCAAGCTGACCAAGGCACCGACGTGGTGCAGCGTGGACCTGAGGGACGGCAACCAGGCCCTCATCGATCCCATGGACCCGGTCCGCAAGCTGGCCATGTTCGAAACCCTCATCGCCATGGGCTTCAAGCAGATCGAGGTCGGCTTCCCCTCGGCGTCGGTGGCCGACTTCGATTTCATTCGCCAGATCATCACCGAGGACCGGATCCCCGACGACGTCACCATCCAGGTCCTGGTCCAGTGTCGGGCCGAGCTGATGGACCGCACGTTCGAGTCTCTCGTAGGAGCCCGCTCGGCGATCATCCACTTCTACAACTCGACCTCCACGCTGCAGCGCCGGGTGGTCTTCGGCCTGGACAAGGGGGGCATCATCGACATCGCCACCTCGGCAGCCGACCTGATCATGAAGATGGAGGATCGCCTGGCGGGCACTGATGTGACCTATGAGTACTCCCCGGAGAGCTTCACGGGCACCGAACCTGACTTCGCCGTCGAGATCTGCGAAGCAGTCATGGACGTCGTGGGCCCGACCCCGGCCAAGCCCATGATCCTGAACCTGCCGGCCACCGTCGAGATGTTCACCCCCAACGTGTACGCGGACGTCATCGAATGGTTTGGTCGCACGGTGCGCGATCGTGACTCGGTGGTCCTGAGCCTCCATCCCCATAACGACCGGGGTACGGCCATCGCCGCCGCCGAGCTGGCCCAGCTGGCCGGAGCCGACCGGGTGGAAGGCACCCTGTTCGGCAACGGGGAGCGCACCGGCAACGTCGACGTGGTCACCCTGGCCATGAACCTGTTCTCCGAGGGCATCGACCCCCGGCTCGACATCACCGACATCGATCACCTGAGGCGGGTCGCCGAGCATTGCAACCGCCTGCCCGTCCACCCCCGCCATCCCTACGTCGGTGAACTGGTCTACACGGCGTTCTCGGGGAGTCACCAGGACGCCATCAAGAAGGGCATGCATGCCCTCGGTGGCGACTACGACCGCTGGGAGGTTCCATACCTGCCCATCGACCCCAAGCACACTGGGCGGACCTATGAGGCCATCATCCGGGTCAATTCCCAGAGCGGCAAGGGTGGGGTCGCCTATCTGATGGACGCCGAGCATGGCTTGGATCTTCCCCGGCGCCTCCAGATCGAGTTCTCCAAGGAGGTGCAGGCCATCACCGAGGCCAGCGGCACCGAGATCCGGTCCGGGGAGTTGTGGGACGCGTTCTCCCGCACCTACCTGCCCGATGATGCCGGCATCCGTCTCATCTCCTCGGAGGTGACGTCGTCGAGCGCCGGAGGCGACAGTGCCGCCACCCAGGTGACGGCCCAGATGCTCGTCGACGGTGCCCACCGCACGGTGATCGGCCACGGCAACGGTCCCATCGACGCCCTGGTGCATGGCATCCGTACGGAACTGGACCTGGACTTCGAGTTCCTCGACTACTCACAGCACGCGCTGACGTCGGGGAGCGAGGCATCGGCGGCCGCCTACGTGGAGGTTTCCGATGGCGCCGGGCACGGCTTGTGGGGGGTGGGTATGGACTCGAGCACGCTCGAGGCGTCCCTCCAGGCAGTCATCAGCGCCGCCAACCGTCTTCGCCCACCTCAGGAGTAGCATCGCCTCCCATGTCCGAGCAGCAGAGCGAACAACAGGCACCACCGCGAGGGCACATCCGGGTGGTCTACCTCGGACCGGTCGCCCCCCACTGGCGCATCGATTCGGACTTCGGTGACCGGGCCCTGATCGAGAGCTTCCGCCAGAGAGCCGAGGCTCGCCTCTTGCTGCTGCCGCCCCACGACCCCCAGTTCCGGCGGAACCGAGAGCGAGTGGCACGCGACGCCGAGCGAGAGAACATCTTGCTCGACTGGGATCTGGGCGTGCCTGAGGACGACGACACCAGCGCCTCCCGTTAGGCCCAGCGTCCCCTTGGGTCCCGGATTTCGACCGGTCGACTCGGGTCCCGCTGCTCGAGCACCGTGATGGAGCCCCTTCTCGACACCACCGGTGCCGACCGACCGGGACCGTCGGCGATCGGCATGGGCGGTGCCCTGTTCGTCGCCGGTGTCCTGGCCCTGGCCCTCAACCTGCGTCCGGCCGTCACCGCGGTGCCGTCGATCCTCGACGACATCGGCCGCCAGTACGGCTACTCGCCGGTCGTGCTCACCATGGTCGCCACCGTGCCCGTGGTCTGCTTTGGCATCTTCTCGCCCGTCGCCGCCCGCAGCGGCCGGCGCTTCGGTGACGAACGCAGCCTGGGCGGAGCCATCGCTGCGGTGGCTCTCGGCCTGGCCCTTCGCAGCCTCGAACCCAGGTGGGGCTTCTTCCCCGGCACCATCGCGGCCGCCGGTGGGATCGCGTTCATGAACGTGCTGCTCTCCAGCCTGGTCAAGCGTCGGGCCCCGCAGCGAGCCGGCCAGCTGCTCGGCGCCTATCTGGCCATGCTCTACATCGGATCGATGGTCAGCTCCGGGATCAGCGTCCCCCTCTTCGACGCCGCCGGTCACGACGTGGCCTTGCCGCTGATGGCCTGGGCCGGGCCCGCAGCGGTGGCCCTGGTCCTGTGGGTGCCCCAACTGCGACGACGCACCCTTCCCGGTGCCGATACCGGCGACGTCGTCGCCGCCATGGCCCTCACCCGCTGTCCGCTTGCCTGGCAGGTCACCGCGTTCATGGGTCTGCAGAGCCTCACCTACTACGCCACCCTGTCGTTCCTTCCCGACCTGTTCCGGGGTCGGGGCCTCGACGCTACCGACGCCGGGCTGGTCAACACCGCGCTCAGCGTCGGCGGTCTGCTCACCGCGGTGGCGGCCCCCATCGTCGTCCAGCGCTACGGGCGCGGACGGTCCCTGCTCGTCGGGTCGGCTGTGGTCTCCGTTGTCGGCACCCTGGGCGCCCTCGTTGTCCCCCTGCCCGGCGCCCTAGCTCTGATGGCCGTGCTCGGACTGGGCCAAGGGGTGAGCATCTCTCTGGCCCTCTACTTCATCATGGCCCGCGCCGCGAACCCCGAGATCGCCGGTGCCCTTTCGGGCATGGCCCAGGGCGTCGGCTACGTGATCGCCGCTCTCGGCCCGCTCGTCATCGGGCTCCTCCACAGCGCCACCGGCTCCTGGGTCGGCCCCTTCATGGTCCTCGCCGTGCTCACCGGGGTCGCGCTCGTGTTCGGGCTCTTCGCCGCCCGGGACCGCACCATCGCCGCGTCGGCGCGCCTGGCAGGCCCGTAGGAGCTGACCTGGGGAGCCATTGCTGAGCCGACAGGCGCCTCACCGCGCACGGCGACCGGACACCACCGGTGGATGCATCGAGCGGGATCAGGGCGCGGCGTCGCCTACCATCGGGGCATCCCCAGCTCGCTAGGAGAGCCAGTCATGTCCTGGACCGCCGCAGTGCCGAGCGAAGCCGAAGCCTCGACCGGCGCAGGACGTCGAACGGGCAGCGGGCGGTACCGCTGACCCGATTCGCAAGTCGTTGGGCGCTCGTGCGCCGTCGCCTCCGGGCGCTGGTGGCGCGCGCCGAGCGACAGGAGCTGCCCCGAGCCCTTCCGGCGGTCGCAGCAGCGGGGGCGGAGATGCCGCCGGCTGCTCCAGGACCGCCGGCTGCGCCGGGACCGAACCAGATGCTTACCGGCGGCGGCAACGCCGACGGATCCCGGACCCCCGAGGATCCGGTCGCCTCGGCCGCCAGGTTAGGTGTCGCCGTGGAAGACGTCTCTCGGCCCGAGGCAATCATCGAGGTGATCGCCGGAGGTGACCGCCGTTTCCTTAACCGCGAGCTGAGCACACTGGACTTCAACAGCCGGGTGCTGGCCCTGGCCGAGACCGCTGCCGATCCCCTCCTCGAACGCACCAAGTTCATGGCCATCTTCTCGTCCAACATGGACGAGTTCTTTCAGGTCCGTGTTGCGGGCCTCAAGGACCAGTTGGCCGCCGGCGTTTCCGGCACGGCGCCCGATGGCCTATCGACCTCCGATCAGCTCAAGGCCATCCGGAGTGAGACCGAGGCCCTCTTCGAGCGTCGCCGCCAGGTGATCCACGACGACCTGCTCCCGGCCCTGGCCGACAACGGCATCAGTCTGTCGGGGGTCGACGATCTCGACGACAACGAGCGCGTCTGGCTCAGGAACGTCTTCGACCAGCAGATCTTCCCGGTGCTCACCCCGCTGGCCGTGGACCCCGGTCACCCATTCCCCTACATCTCCAACCTGTCGCTCAATCTCGCCGTCATCGTCCGTGACCCGGTGGCCGGGGAGCGCCGCTTCGCTCGCCTCAAGGTCCCGCCGCTGCTGCCCGGCCTCATCTCCATGCCTGACGGCGAGCGGTTCCTTCCCCTCGAGCAGGTAATCGCCGCCCACCTCGATGCCCTGTTCCCGGGGATGGAGATCGCCAGTCACCACTTTTTCCGGGTCACCCGCAACGCCGATCTGACCCTCGAGGAGGACGAGGCCGACGACCTATTGGCCGCCGTCGAGATGGAGCTGCGCCGTCGCCGGTTTGGCCGGGCCGTGCGCCTGGAGGTCGATGAGACCATCACCGACGAGGTCCGAAGTCTGTTGACAAGAGAGCTCGACCTGCAGCCCTCCGACGTCTACAACGTCGCCGGGATGCTCGACGTCGGTGCCCTGTGGATCATCCACGACCTGGATCGCCCAGAGCTGAAGGACGAACCGTTCCTTCCCGTCACGTCCCCCCGGCTGGCCACCGCCGATGACGAACCCCTCGATCTGTTCGCAGCCATCCGCCAGGGCGACATCTTGGTCCACCACCCCTACGACAGCTTTGCGTCCTCGGTCGAGGCGTTCATCGCCCAGGCGGCCCTCGATCCCAAGGTCCTCACCATCAAGCAGACCTTGTATCGGACGTCGGGCGACAGCCCCGTCATCCAGGCCCTGATCCGGGCCGCAGAGCGCGGCAAGCAGGTGGCGGCGCTGGTGGAGCTCAAGGCCCGGGGTGACGAGGCGGCCAACATCGGCTGGGCGCGCGCCCTGGAGGAAGCCGGCGTCCACGTGGTCTACGGGATGGTCGGGCTGAAGACACACACCAAGACGGCTCTGGTCGTCCGCCAGGAGGGCAGCGGGGTCCGCCGCTACTGTCACATCGGGACCGGCAACTACAACCCGACCACGGCTCGCCTCTACGAGGATCTGGGCCTGCTGACCGCCGCTCCCGAGCTGGGCGAGGACCTCACCGATCTGTTCAACTTCCTCACCGGCTACAGCCGCCGGGTCGACTATCGCCGGCTGCTGGTGGCCCCGGCCACCCTGCGGCCACGGGTGCTCGAGCTCATCGCCCGGGAGACGGACTTGGGCGAGCGCGGGCGGATCGTCTGGAAACTCAACAACCTGGTGGACAGCGTCATCATCGACGCCCTGTACGAAGCCTCGGCGGCAGGCGTGTCCATCGACC
>JALZAH010000097.1 GCA_030948425.1 Actinomycetota bacterium | reverse complement strand
TGACCTGAGCGAACGTCCGGTACCACTCCTGGCGCTGCTGACACTGGAAGATCGTGTCCAGGAGATCGGGGCTGGGTTGGCTGATCGCGATGTCACCCATCGTCCGGAAGTCGGGGATCGGCACCTGCTCGTCGGGCGGTTCCTCGAGGAACAGGAACCCGACCGGGGTGTGGGTAGCCCGGGCGAAGCCTTCGATCTGCTTCAGGGTCGGGGTGGCCTCGCCTTGCTCCCAGTCCTCCAGCTTCGGGAACCGCCGGCTCAGGTCTGCAGGGTCGATGCCGGACCGTTGGCGCGCCCACGCCAGGAGGCTCGGCTTGACCTCGACGCGCACGACCACGCTCTCATTCTGGTCTCAGGCTGTGACGAGGGCGTTCGATGGCGGCCGGTACCCCGAGCAAGGCGTCGAGCCCGTTCGGGGCCATGCGCGGGGTCGAGGAGCACCGAGCGCCGACGTGAGTGGTCACCCGTCTGCCAGAGCCAGGCTTGCCCAGAGAACCTGACCAGAGCGATGGTCAGCCGTCCGTCGCCGTGGTCAGCCCTTGGTCAGGCCTCCCCAGGCCGGTGACCAGGAATCTGACCCAGAATCTGACCACGGAAATCGGCCGTCTAGTCAGATTTCTGGAAAGGGTCGCGTGGTACCACGGCCGGATGCAACTCGTCCGTCGCCCTCGTGTCGGTAGCCGCCGCTGGCTCCTTCCGGGTGCGACCGCCCGGCGCGTGGAGGTGCGTGGTGGCTGTTCGATGGCGACAGGATCTCTATGGGGTGCGGCCGATGAACGCCAGCAGCTTGGTCTGGACGTCGGCGTCGTCGGGGACTTGGATGCGCGGCCCGTACTGGCCGCTCTGGCGCAGCACCTCGTCCATCGGCAGCATGCCATCGAACATCGCCGCGCACTTGTCCGGGTCCAGCGTCTCGTCCTGGCCGGTGGCTCGGGCGAGATCCCAGCGATGCAGGAACACGTCGCTCGTGTAGATCATGTCGATCGCCTGCCCGAGCGGCATCCGGCCGATGTGCGGGAGATCGTGCTCGCGCTCCGCGATGTCTGCGTCGTCGAGCAGTGCCTGCACCGCGTCGGTCTGGGTGCACCAGGCGTCGGCGGGGTCCTCGTCGACCGACGGGCCGGGGGGCATCGTGATGCCGGTCGATCCCTGGAGGAATGCCGGGAGCCACTGGACCAGGTGGCGGACGACGTCACGGGCCACCCAGCCCTCCACCGGCGCCCGCCGGTCCCACCCCTCCGGCGCGACGCCCTCTACGGTGACGGTGAACGCACCGGCGAAGCGCCGGTGCTCGTCGGCCGCGCCACTCATCGGATCTCGGCGACGAGGTCGTCGAGCTTGGCGTAGCCCTGGTCGACCCCGGTCTCCATGCCGCTCGCCAGCCACTGGTCGCGGCCCTCGAAGCTGTCCACCAGCGACTGCGCGTGCAGCCGGGTGCGGCCGTCGCCGAGGTCCTCGAACCGCAGCGTCTCGAGGGCGACGCCATCGGGCTGACCGTCGAACGTGAAGGTCTGGACGATTCGGTCCTCACCAACCTCGTGGAAGCAGCCGTGGAAGCCGTACTCCTCGCCTTCGCGCCCGGCGACGTAGCGCCAGCGGCCACCGGTGGTGGCGTCCCACTCGACGATCTTGGTTTCCAGCCCGTCCGGACCAACCCAGCGGGCGAACAGCTCGGGCTCGGTGTGGGCCCGCATCAGCTGCGACGGGGTGGCGTCGAAGTCACGGGTCATGCGGATGATCGGCAGGTTGGGGTCGGCCTCGATCGAGACCTGGTAGCGGTTGCTGGTCGTGTTCATGACGCTGCTCCTTGTCGTGGTTGCCGGTGGTCGGTGGGTTGTGCGTCGCCCCGCATCTCGGCGAGGACGGTATCGAGGCGCTCGTAGCGCTCCTGGGCCTGTCGGCGGTAACGCTCGATCCACTTCGTCATCAGGTCGAAGACCTCCGCTTCGAGGTGGCACGGCCGCCGCTGTGCGTCTTTGGTCTGGCTCACCAGGCCTGCGTCGGTCAGCACCTTGATGTGCTTGGACACCGCTTGGAGGGAGACTTCGTAGGGATCGGCCAACTCCCCGACGGTGGCGTCGCCCACTGCGAGGCGGCCCACCATGTCACGCCTCGTAGGATCGGCGAGCGCAGCGAAGGCTCGGGACAGCTGGTCGTCGGCCACGCACGACCTCCCTGTTCAACTGAATGGTTCAATGCAACCTACGCCTGTGGACCTGCCGTTGTCAACCACCTGGTTGAAGACCGAAGACCCCTCTGGCTCGCCGCGCCAGTCACTTCCGCATCCGACCGGTCACAAGGTCGCGCCAGGACGAGGTCTTCTGACCGCCTACGCCAGCGGAAACGTTTCGATTCGTGGACGACCTCGATGGCGCGGCACCGGCACCCCGAAGAGTTCAACCCGGCGCTGCTCGGCTGCCTCCTCGGATCGGAGAAGGAGCGGCCTGGTCGCCGCCGGATAGTCCTGCGAAGGGCGCCTCGAGCAGCGTCATGCACCCGGTCGGGTCGGCCAGGGGGAGGTTGTGGCGACCTGGCTTCTCGCGGAAGGTGACGTTGCCGTGGCTGGCGGCCAGCCGGCGGAGGTAGGCATGGTCGACGACCGGGTCAGCGTCGCCGGCGACGAGGTCTATGGAGCACGCGACCTGGTTTAGCCAGGACGCTGCTCCTCCCGCCAGGATGACGTGCTGCAGCGTCTGGGAGTACGAGCTCCAGGTGTGCTCGAGCGCGTCGTCGGCGATGGCCGGGGGAACGCCGGGGTGGGTGAGAACGGCGAGCCACGCCGCCAGGGCCTTGTGGCTGCACACCCACCCGCAGGCGCGCTCAGCGCTGCGACCGGGGAGCACGAAGAGCCGACCCATCGGGCTGGTGGCGCTCACGTGGTTGCGGGCTGTGACCTGGTCGGGGTAGATCGGCGGCCCGAAGGCCACGACGGCGGTGACGCGTTCGGGATGGCGGGCGGCGAGGCGCAGGGCCACGAGGCTGCCAAGGGAGTGCGAGCCGATGACGACGGGCTCGTCGATGCCGAGGTCGTCGAGGCAGGCCAACAGCGCGTCGGCATGACCGTCGGGACCGAAGCCCGAGGTTGGTCGCGGCGATCGTCCGAAGCCGAGCAGATCGGGAACGACGAGTCGGTGGCGATCGGCGAGGCGGTCGTAGGCCGCGCCCCAGTACAGGCCGGAGGCGATGAGACCGTGGACGAGCAGGATGGGCGGCCCGCTCTCACCCAACACGCGGGCGCTCAGCGTCGAGGTCTGCACCAGCCGGCCACCGCCCGGTGCCCAGGAGGGTCGTCGGGAACGCCCGTGGGCGTAGGCCGCCGAGGCAGCTACGGCGGCCACCCCGGCGAAGGCGATGGCCCGATGCCGGTGGATCGCCGGTGCCGTCATGAGCCCACCTCCCAGGTCGTTTCTACATCCCCCGAGCCAGGAGGTGGCGGACGCCGTCGCCTCGGCGGCCGGTGGGGCGCTCGTACCGGTCCTGTGGCCCGACCCGCGTAGCCTCGACGTGCTTGGGCCGACCAGGTGCGGGGACGCCTCGGACGAAAGCGTGAAATCGCCGAGGCGCCGGCACGAGACGATCCGGAGGAGATGACATGGAGAACGAACCGGGCGGGCTCGGCGAGCTGGCCGAGGAGGAGTGCCTCGACCTGCTGGCCTCCCACGAGGTGGGTCGGGTCGGTGTCGTCGTCGACGACCAGCCCTTGGTCTTCCCGGTGAACTATGCCCTGGAGGGGAGGTGGATCGTGGTGCGCACCGGGATGGGGATGCTGCTGCACGGCGCTGCCTTCGCCCACGTGGCCTTCGAGATCGACGGCTTCGACCCTGCCCGGCGGAGCGGGTGGAGCGTGATGGTGCAGGGGATGGGCCACGACATCACCGACGCCGTCGACCGCACCTCGGAGCACCTGCAGACCGTTGACGTGCTCCCGTGGGCGCCGGGCTCCAAGCCGCGGCTCCTGCGCATCGATCCGCGGATCATCACGGGGCGCCGGTTCGGCGCTGCGGCCGGCGACGCGCCGTAGGCACCCGTCGCCTCACGCCGGAACCGGCCCCCGCATCGCGGTGGCCGACATCGAGGCGGCGGAGCCGGCGCGTCGGCCCGACGGGTGACGTGTCAGCCGTGCGACCACCGGCCCGACCCCTACGGGACAGCGGCGGTGGGTGGCGTCGCTTTGCCCATCAGTCCCCGTGACGGATGCGCTCGGTGCTCGAACTCCCGCTCAGGGCTGAGCTGCAGCCGAGTTGATGCGCTCGGCCCGCAGTGCGTTCCGGTGGCTCCACCAGGCCTGGGCCGCCAGGGCGATGACGATGCCGACCACGGCCGGATGGATCCGGGCGGCGATGTTCAGGGCCACGAAGAGGCCCGGGACGAACCACAGCCAGAAGGTCCGGGCCCAGATGCGAGAGGACTGGAACCGGGCGTAGGCCACGCCCACCCCGGCGACCCCCGGTTCGAGCGGCCGGCCGAGGCGGACGAGCCGGCGGATG
>JALZAH010000067.1 GCA_030948425.1 Actinomycetota bacterium | reverse complement strand
AAGCATGACGGTGTCCTTGCGCAGACCGCTGGTAGCAAGGGCGAAGGTGTGCCCGTGCACGTGGACCGGGTGAGCCATCATCGTCTGGTTCCGGATCCGGATCCTCAGCCGCTGTCCCTGGCTCACCGGGATGGGGGTGTTCTTGCCGAAGGGGGCGCCGTTGATGGCCCACTGGTAGGGGCTCATCTGGCCGGTCAGCGTTAGGTCGGCCTGCGCGTCAGGAGTCTTGGCCGAGGGATGCACGGTCGCGGCGGGCGTCAGGTCGGCGGCAAGCAGGGCTGCGCCGGACAGCTCGCTGGGTTGAACGTCGGACGGCGGCGGGCTGCCGGCGCCGGTGCGGATCAAGGCCAGGGCGTGTCCCTGTTTGCCGACCGGTTGGGCTACCAGCGGGAAGACCCCGTCGCCAAGGGTGACCAGCAGGTCGGCGCGCTCACCCATCCCCAGGTAGAGGGCTTCAGTCTGTGCCGGGGTGACCGGCCAGCCGTCGGTGTGGGTGACCGTCAGCTGGTGGCCGCCGAGAGCGACCTTGAAGATCGTGTCGGCTCCGGCGTTGATCACCCGGATCCGCAGCCGCTGCCCGGGCCGAGCGGCCAGCACGTCGGGTGCCGCGGCGACGCGTCCGTTGATCAGGTAGTACGGGTAGGTGACGTCCCCGGCGTCCCCGAACGGCGAGCCGCTCGAGCCCATCCCGGCCATCCCCGGCATCCCCGGGTTACTCGTGTCGGCGGTGGCCATGGCGGTTGGATCCATGCCACTCATCCCGCTCATGCCGTCCATCCCGCCGGGGGCTCCGGTGCCGGCACTGGCGAGGAGCTTCTTGAGGGTGTCGTCGGGGGTGGTGCCGGTGCCGTCGAGCCAGTCGTCGAGCACGACGACCCATTCCGTGTCGTAGCCGCCGGGTTCGTGCGGGTCGTCGATGATCAGCGGTCCGTACAGGCCCCTGTCAAGCTGCACTCCGACGTGTGGGTGGTAGAAGTAGGTGCCCGGGTCGGGGGCGACGAACTGGTAGGTGTATGTGGCCCCAGGGCTGATGGCCTGCTGGGTCATCCCCGGTACGCCGTCGGCGTCGTTGCGTAGGGCGATGCCGTGCCAGTGCACGGTGGTTTCGGCGGCCAGCTGGTTGTTGATCCGGACCCGGATCAGGTCTCCGGCGGTGGCTCGTATCAGCGGGCCGGGCAGGTCAGCGTCGTAGGCCCAACTGGAGACGGTGGGGCCGCCGAGGTCGAGGGTGGTGGCTCGCGGCGTCAGCGTTTTGTCCACGACCGCCCGGCCGGGTGAGGCGGTGACGGGTCCGAAGGTTCGCCCGCCCACGGTCGGGTCGCCGGCGCTGCAGGCGGCTGCGGCACCGACCCCGGCGAGACCGAGAGCACCGAACAGGAGGGTGCGCCGCGAGACGTCGTTCATCGGGTCCGCTCGCGGGAGTGTGGTGACCGGGCGCTCATCGCCGGCCGCGGATGATGGTGCGCCGGTTGGCGTACTCCTCGACGCTGATCTCGCCGCTGGCCAGGCGCCGGTCGAGGATGTCTAGCGCGGTCATCGAAGGAGCATCCTGCGGCGTGTCGGGAGGACTGTCAGTACGGCGGTGGCCGCCGAGCAGCACGCTCTGGACGAGGATGGCCACCAGCACCCAGAACGCGAGGGTGCCGGCCGCCATGATCAGCCCCATCGGCCAACCCATCCCGTTGCTCGACCACATCATGCTGATCACCCTTCCTTCGGCGTCGCCGCCCGTTGGGTCGTCGGCGGCTTTGACCACCATGCTCGGCGGCGGATCTGGAGGTTCGGGCGACGTTGTGTGAAGATCCGACGAAGCCTTGCCGTGGCCGGGCTGATGACCGGGGCGCCGGCCAGCCGGAGTGGCGACACTGGACCCATGAGCTCTCACCTACCGCCCGGCGCGGTGACCACGCGGATCCTCGTCGTCGATGACGAACAGGCCTTAGCCGAGCTGGTCGCCACCTACCTCAGACGGGTCGGCTACGAGGTCACCGTGTGCGGCACCGGCACGGAGGCGGTCTCGATGGCACGCATGGTCGACCCCGACGTGATGGTCCTCGATCTGGGCCTTCCGGGTCTGGACGGGATCGAGGTGTGCCGGCAGGTGCGGACGTTCTCGGACTGCTACGTGCTGATGCTGACCGCTCGAGGCGACGAGATCGACAAGCTGGTCGGGCTCTCGGTGGGCGCCGATGACTACATGACCAAGCCGTTCAGCCCACGTGAGCTGGTGGCCCGGGTTCAAGCGGTGCTGCGTCGACCCCGAACCGGGTCTAGAAGCGGTTCCTCAGCCGAGGCGCCGCCAAGGGTGTTCGGCGAGCTGACCATCGACGTGGCCGGCCGCGAGGTTCACCTTGGCGGTCAGGACATCCCGATGACCCGCACCGAGTTCGACATTCTCGTGGCCCTGTCCGAGAGACCCGGCCTCGCCTTTTCGCGGCGGCAGCTGATCGATGCCGTGTGGGACCAGTCGTGGGTGGGTGACGAACACCTCGTCGACGTGCACATCGCGCACCTGAGACACAAGCTCGGTGACGACCCGACCAACCCCAAGTACCTCCGCACGGTCCGCGGCGTCGGCTACCGGATGGGCCAGGGATGACGGCCATCGGCGGCCCCCACCCTGCCCCCCGACGCGGGCTCGCCACGTGGCTGCTGCTGGCCCAGGCGGTCGTCCTCATCGCTGGAACCTTCACGGCCGGTGTGGTGGCGTTAGTGGTCGGTCCACCCTTGATCCACCAGCACCTCCTCGAGGCCGGACACTCGGAGGGCTCAGCGGAGCTGTCGCACATTGAGCAGGCCTACCGGGACGCCAGCGCCATCTCCCTCGGGATCGCCCTGCTGACGGCCTTGGTGGCCGCTCTAGCGGTCATCTTCTTCCTGACCCGCCGAATCCGCGCCGCCCTGGCCGCGTTGACCAGCGCCGCGGCCGCTGTCTCCCGCGGACGCTACGACGTCCGGGTGCCTGCCTCGGACGCCGGTGCCGAGTTCGATGCCCTGTCCACCGCGTTCAATGAGATGGCTGGCCGGCTGGATGCGGTGGAGGACACGCGACGACGGTTGCTGTCGGACCTGGCCCACGAGATGCGTACTCCGATCGCCACCTTGTCGGCCTATCTGGAGGGCGCCGACGACGGGGTCGTCGAATGGGGCACGGCCACCAGCCAGGTGCTACGGGAGCAGACGGACCGGTTGGCGAAGCTGGCCGGGGACATCGACGACGTATCCCGGGCCCAGGAGGGACGGGTGGTCCTGCAACGCAAACCGGAGCTGGTCGGCGACCTCGTCTGGGCGGCCGCCGAAGCCGCCCGCGCGGCCTTCACCCGCAAAGGGGTGAACCTGCTTGCGGACCCGTCGGGGGCGCCGGGCGCGACCGTTTTGGTGGATCGGCAGCGGATGGCCCAGGTGCTGGACAACCTCCTCGGCAACGCCCTTCGGCATGCTCCGCCCGGCGGCGTCGTCCGAATTGGTAGCCAACTGCACGAGAAGAGCGTGCAGCTGGTGGT
>JALZAH010000023.1 GCA_030948425.1 Actinomycetota bacterium | reverse complement strand
GGGCTGGACGGCAAGACAGGCGGCGGGGCCGGCGGCGCCGAGTGATCGCCTGGCCCTACCGCCTGGTCGGCGCTCCCCGGCGACCGGTTGGCGGAGTCCCGGGCGACGGAGTTCTGGGCGACGGAGTTCTGGGCGACGGCCCGCTGCTCGGCGGTGGCCTTCTTGCCTGCGACCTTGTTGGCAGCGACCGTCGCCTGGTCGGCGGCCTTCTTGGCCGCTGCCTGCTGCCGGTCGGCGACCTTCTTGGCCGCAGTCTGCTGCCGGGCGGCGGCCTTCTTGACCGTGGCCTCCTTCCGGTCGGCGACCTTCTTGGCCGCAGCCTGCTGCCGGTCGGCGAGCTTCTTGGCCGCTGCGTGCTCTTGGGCGGCGGCCTTCTTGACCGTGGCCTCCTTCCGGTCGGCGACCTTCTTGATCGCGGCCTGCTCCCGGTCGGCGGCCTTCTTGGTCACGGCGAGCTCCTTGTCGGCAGCTCTCTTGGCGGCGAACCGCTCCTGATCGGCGACCTTCTTAGCGACGGCCCGGGCCTTGATGGCACTGCGCTGGGCAGTCGCCTTCTCCCGTTCCGCCTGCTTCCTGGCCACCGCCTTCTCCCGCTCCACCACCTTCTTGGCGGCGACCGCCTGGCGTTGCGCTTCCTTGCTTGCTGCCGCCTTCTCGCTGCGCTCCGACTTGCGGCGCTCCTGGCGCTCTCGTTCGGCAGCCTTTCTGGTTTCCGCCTTTTCCAGAGCAGCGGTCTTTCTGGCTGCCGCCTTTTCTGCTTGGTCCGCCTTTCGTCGCTCCTCCTGCTCGCGCACGAAGGCCTTCTTGGCCGCCACCTCCTGTGGGTCGGTCAACTTCTTGGCCACGAGCTTCGCCGGTGTGGTACTTACAGCGCCGCTCGAGGCGGTCGGGGGCGTCCCAGTAACCGGCATGGCTTTGCCGGTTCGGGTCGGGGTGGCCGGCGGCTTCGCCCGAGAGCCCGGCACGGCTCGGCGGGACAGGCCGGTGGTGGAGACCTGGCGAGCGGTGATGAGGGCGCGTGAAGCGGCTAACTCATCGGCCTGGTCGTCGGCATCGGGACGAACGGGGTTGGCTCCGCCTGCTCCGGTGAAACCGAGATCGGTAGCCAGGCGGTTCTCGCAAACCAAGGTGCCTTCGGCCAGATCGGCCCTCCACTCAGCCCGCATCTCCCGACCTCGGTGCCGGAACGTGAAGCGCACGTTCCACTGCGATCCGTGACGGTGGTACGCCGACCATCCTGCGTCCGCGGCGCTGGCTGGGAGGCGAACGCCCCGGTCTGCCAGGTTGAGCGCCACGGCGTCGATCAGGGGTCGGTCGGACGCCCCTCGTCGGGCGGTGGTGACCGTCAGGCGCGTCGCCCGGTCGATGGCATCGTTCTGCTCCGCAAGCACCGGCACGGCGAAACGCTCCACCCAGGAGATCTCGACGCCGGCCTCGTCGGCGACCTCCCTAATCGTGGAACCGGCCCTCAGTCGAGCCTGGATCTCCCGGGGACTGAGGGCGCTGCGCACCCTGCGCGGGGCCGCTTTCCCTCGCCGAGCACCGGATGGTGGCCCTCCGAGCTCCGAGCGCAGCTCATCGATGTGATCGAGCAGGTCTTCATCCACCGTGACGGTGAAACCACCGGACCTTCCACCCTTGCGGGCGGCGAGGATCAGTCCATCGCGGTCGGCATTGAGACCGACGAGATACAGCTCTTTCACTAGCGCCCCCGGCGCGATTGGTCCGGCTCTCGGACCTGGGAGGGCAACGTAGCAGTTCCAACTCGTCGGCCAAACCGGTCTTGCGAAGTGCGGACCGGAAAGCCCTCACCGCAGGTACTTGCTCAGGCGCAACCGGCCCGGGGGCGGTGTCGCAGAGGCGGCACCAGGCCGGACCGGCCGAGCAGGCGCACGGCGCGAGCCTCGGCCACGTCGATGACCACGGCGTCACCCGGTTCCCGGTCGCAGATGAAGTTGACGACGCACCCCTCACATGCCGGTGTGTCCTGCATCACGCAGTCGCTGCAGCTGATGGTCATCGTGGTCATGGCACCAGCATGACTGGGGGGTGTGACTCTCAGCCACGCACCGCTCGACCGATGAGATGAAGGATCTGGGGAGTGGAGATCACGTTGGCACCCCGCCTGGCAACTTCGGTGGCGACCCGTCGGTCGCTCGTGGCCACCACGACGGGGGTGGCCACCGGGAGGGCATCGACCCGGTCGATGATCACCTCGTCGGCGTCGACGCCGGTCGGCGAAAATGCCACCCGAACCGCCTCACGGGGCGATCCCCGGGGCGGCGGCAACCAGTGATCCTCAGCGCCGTCAAAGATCACCCACACCGTGGCCGTCCCCCGTGCAGCGAGCGGAGCCAGCCGGTTGACGAGATAACGCCGCTGGGCGGCGAGCTCCTCGCCCGGCCAGCCGGTCAGAGACACGTTGTAGCCGTCGACCAACAGAACCATCCCGTGGATTCGCGTCAAGAAGGCTGCGGCCTCCGGCGAATCATCGAAGACCGCAGGGGGCAGTGACACCGGGCGGCGGCCAGGGAGGGTAGGGAGGGTAGGGAGGGTAGGGACGACCTCCCGAGGCCGTCGGGGTTCGTCGGCCCCCGACTGGGCATCCTCACCGATAGGGCGCTTCGCCGCCTCTCCGGCCTGTCGATGAGGACGGATCCCGTCGTCCTCTCGGCCCAGAGCGCCGGCGGCGGTGGCGAGTGCCTCACCGAGCAGGCGGGCAGCGCCCGCAGCATCCTCGACCGCCCGGCCGAAGAGGGTGCGAACCTCGTCCGACCGGTTTTCACGGCTGGCCAGCCGGGCGCGGTCGTCGTCGGCCGCCGACTCGGCCGCCCCAGCTCGGGCCAATGCCCGGTCGCGCTCCACCACCAACTCGTCGATGCGCCGATGGGCATCGTCGACCAGCGCCTCGAGACCCCGCCGTGCCCCGGTTGCCTGATCCAGCGCCGTCCGCAGCTCGGCGACCGTCCCGGCGGTCACGTCCAGGGCCTCGGCTCGATCCCGAGCCTCCTGCTCGGCCCGACGGCGGGCCAGCCGCTGGGTGGCGACCTCGTCGCCTGCTGTTGCGGCCAGGTCCTTCGCCTCTCGGGCGTCGACCTCGGCCCGAGCCAGCGCTGCCTCGACCGAGGCCAGCCGGCGCCGGGCACTGCGCTCGGCGCGCTCGTCGGCCACAGCAGCGGCAGCCACCGCTCGCGCCCGTTGTGCCGCTTGCAGCTCCTCGATCCAACCTTCGGGCCGGGTCAACCACACGTACGCCAACCGCCCGATGATCGTCTCGTCGGCCTGCTCTGCCACCCGACGACGAAATTCCCCATCCTCCTCCACGGTGTCGCGCAAGATGGCCAGGGCCCGCTCGGACAGCTTGGCAAAGCGAAGGAGCGGCCGGATGGGTCCCGGAGGAGTGATCGGAGGCGTCTCGACCATCCCGGTTCGGGCCACCCCGAGGGATAACTCCAGCGCCGGTCGCAGCACGCGCAGCTCACCCTCACCACCCGGGCTCACATCACCTCCCGAGGACTGCACGGTGACCTGGGGGCATCACCGGATGGTACGACAGGCACCACAGCTACCCTGAGGCAATGGTCCACGCTTTTGTGTTGATCGACGCCGACCCGGGGCGGGTCGCCGATCTGGGTAGCGAGCTCGCCGACCTCGCCGGAGTGGCCGAGGTGTACTCGGTCTCCGGTTTTGCAGATCTCGTCGCCGTCGTCCGGGTTCGCCACCATGACGATCTGGCTGACGTCGTCACCCGAGAGATCTCCGGGCTGGCAGGGATCCGCGACACCAAGACCCTGATCGCCTTCCAAGCCTACAGTCGCCACGACCTGGAGAGCATCTGGGACCTGGGCGCCGACGGCTCCGCCTGACCTCAGGACCGCCTGATCCCTAGAATGGTGGCGTGCGCGTGTTCGTTGAGATCGTCCTGACGATCGTGGCCATCGGCGTCGGCGTTGCCGCTCTCGCCTTCGCCTTGGCCTACCGGCGTCTGCGCCGCGGCGCCCGCCTGGTACCGGGCCGCCCCACCACCGCTCCACTGTGGTGGCTGGTGCACCCCGGTCGTCCGGCGCAGTTGCACCGCCGCCTGCGCCGGGCATGTCAAACCGTCATCGCCGCGGTGGGCACGCCCACCCGTTCGTTGCACCCGGCCCGGCGTCAGCAACCCTCGTCGCCACTCACCCGGGTGGGCGCTGAGGTGGTGGACCGCGCCGTCGCTCTCGACGCCCGGGTGGTGATCGCCGACCACCTCGTCGGAGCCCACCGACGACGCATCCTCCAGGAGCTGGCCGCTCAGGTCCGAGCGGTGGATGCCGCCGCCCAGCGGGTGCAGCGCCTCGACTCGGTATGGCGCGACCAGCGATCGCTCGTGACTACCTTGGTGACCGAACCCAGCCTGGAGATGCGCCTCGATGCCATGGAACAGGCCATGGCCGAGCTGCACCTCGACCGGCCCCCGGCCTGAGCGCCTGCCACCAGAAGGTCCGGTGTGGCGCTCCCGCCCGGGCCGTCTCCTGGCGCTCAGCGGCAGTCGATGACGGCATTGGACACGGCCACCAGGCGCTGCAGGGCATCGAGCGCCCGACCGTCGTCGATGACGTCGGCGGCCACGGTCAACCCCTCGACCAGACGGTTCACCACTCCTCCGGCGACCAGACCGGCAGCGGCGTTGAGCACGACGATGTCGCGCTGAGGCCCGTGCTCACCGTCAAGGATGGCCCGAGCCATGCGGGCATTGGTCTCGGCGTCGCCGCCCACCAGGTCCGCGCCCCGGGCCCGGGGCAGACCCAGCTCGGACGGATCGATCACCGAGGTCGTTGTCGTGCCACTCCCTCGGGGGCCGGTGGTCCCACCGGGAGTTGCTCGAAGGGGACTGGCCACCCATTCGACGACGGTCGACGGGCCCGTGGTGGTCAGCTCGTCGAGGCCGTCAGATCCGTA
>JALZAH010000636.1 GCA_030948425.1 Actinomycetota bacterium | reverse complement strand
GAACAGCTCGGGATCGGTGTGGGCCCGCATCAGCTGCGCCGGGGTGGCGTCGAAGTCGCGGGTGATGCGGATGATCGGCAGGGTGGGGTCGGCCTCGATCGAGACCTGGTAGCGGTTGCTGGTGGCGTTCATGACGCTGCTCCTTGCTGTTGGTTCCTGCGGTTGCTGGGTCGGTGGTCGCGCATCTCGGCCAGGACGGCGTCGAGGCGCTCGTAGCGCTCCTGGGCCTGTTGTCGGTACCGCTCGATCCACTTCGTCATCAGGTCGAACACCTCCGCATCGAGATGGCACGGCCGCCGCTGGGCGTCCTTGGTCTGACTCACCAGGCCGGCGTCGGCCAGCACCTTGATGTGCTTGGACACCGCCTGGATCGAGACGCCATAGGGGTCGGCCAGCTCCCCGACGGTGGCGTCGCCCGCGGCGAGGCGGGCCACCATGTCCCGCCGTGTCGGATCGGCGAGCGCGGCGAAGACTCGGGACAGCTGGTCGTCGGCCACGGACGACCTCCTTGTTCAACTGAATGGTTGATTACAGCCTATGTCGATGGTCCTACCCTTGTCAACCACTTAGTTGAAAAGCAAGGACTCGCCTCCACCCGTCTCTTCTGGCACCCCCGAAGTAGTGCCGTCGAAGCGACACCTCGGCCGGCACTCAGCGCGGTCTTGAGCCAGTCACATTATCGATGACCTTGGCGTCAGATCGGATTCCACCCTGCGGCTGAGCGCAGCTTGGTTCCGTCACGATGGGCCGACATGGAAGGGTGATCCTGGGGAAGCATCGACGTGGCGCTGCACGCTCCGAGGGTCGACGGCTGCCGCTGCCTCCGTCGCATGGCGCCGGCACCAAGGTCACGATCGGCCACGGTCCTAAGCCCGGTGGGTGGTTCCCTGCCAACTAATCCGCTGGGTCCAGGAGACGGGTGAGATGGCCTGGAAGCACAACCTCAGCGCTCCGGGCCATCGCGTCTAGGGCCGCTGTCACCCGATCAGCGTCGTCGGAAGGACGTGGCCATACCGGTCGAGGACGGTGACGGTAGAACTGTGTCCAGCCATCCTGGCAACCTCGACCGGCGACGCGCCGGCGGCCAACCACATCGCCACCGCTGAATGGCGCAGATCATGAATACGAAGCCCGTCCAGCCCAGCTCTCGCCACAGCGGGCACCCCAGAAGCGTTGCCGCCACAAACCGAGACATACGGCAGTCCCCTCCGGCGACGGGAAGCGGTGCAGGGGCCGGTGTCTCTGCTCGCCGGCACCCAGGACCGTTGCCGGCAGGCTGGGACCCAGCGGACCGCCCTCGGAGCTGGTGAAGACTCACTTGTCAGCGGACCATCTCCCGATGTGCTCGCCAATCTCCGCGACGCGGGGTAGCGAGCCGTCCAATCCCAGGCTCTCGACCTCCTCCGCACCGAAGCAGTGCCTAGCGGCGTCGATGGAAGATCATGTACAACACCACGGCGATCACGAGACCGATGATGATCCCCAGAACGATCAGGATCTTGATCACTGCCCCAATGCCGTGCGCGACGTGCCGACCGAGGCGCGCGTCTGGAATCTGGGTGGCGGTTGAGGCGAGCTGATGGGCAAGGTCAAGGGTCACGGATCTCCGGTCGGGTCTGTTGCCTCGGAGAGATACCGCCTCACGGGAAGTTGCAAACCTCAATGATCCCGCTTGTCACCGTCGGCGAATAGTCTCCGGGCTCGGTTCAGGTCGAGGGCACTCCCCGTCGCCTGCGGGCGATCAGAAAAGTGGCAGCAACCAGGGCGGCTAGCGGCGGGTCGATGACACCCGCCAGAGCGACCCCCGCCAGAGCCCAAAAGGCACCGTCGGCGACCGGCGCCGGGACCTTTGTGTGGATGATCGGAACGACGTAGTCATGGGACTGTGCAGATGGGGCGCCCCTGGTGTTGGCTGTACGGATGGCCACGATCGTCTCCTAAGGACTGAAGTCCCAACGCTACCCCACTGTTGGGGGCCCTGGTCTCGGTGATGCTACGGATGAGCTCGATGGCCAGCGTGGTTGTCTGGTCGAGTCAACGAGGGCAAGTTCAGCTCGCCGGCGGACCGTCATCATCTTCGAGGCTGACTACGATCAGTCCAGCGACCACCATGCCTGACCGACACTTCAGGGGGTTGCCAGCCGTAACGAACCGCGATCCGCTAAGCAGAGTCTCGCTGAGACCGATGTGGATGAGCCGTACACGATGCGCCGTTCAGTGTCGCCGGGGGCGTGGAGGAATCCGTACCCGGCGGTCGACGAGCGCGACTCAGGACGGGGTGCCCGGAACTACCGGCGAGGACACCGGAGCTATCTAGCTGACTGTCACCTCGAGCTTGGCTAGACCGCGCAAGACGTTGTGGAACGCGGCCCAACCGTTGGGGTCGAGCTTGCCGGGGGACGGCCTCGGTTGCCGCGTAGCGTACGAGGCTGTCGAGCTTGGGGAACGCGTCGAGCGTCCGTTGACTCGTGATCGGACCCTGGTTCGTCGATAGAAAGCCAAACTGTGAGAGGGGAAGCACGCCAGTGACCAACACTGATTCCGATTCCGTCGCTACCAATGGCCGCGTCCCGACCATCGCCAGACTGGCGCACGTGGGCGTCTACGTCGAGGACATGGATCGGGCGGTGGCGTTCTACCGCGACGTGCTCGGCCTGCAGGTGACCGACGCCCAACCCGACATGGGCATCACGTTCTTGAGCGCCCGACCCGACGTGGAGCATCACGAACTGCTCCTGGCCGCCGGACGCACCGCCGGGCGCCGTGCCCTGATGCTCCAGCAGATCTCCTGGCGCTGCGACACCCTCGACGACGTGATCGCCTTCCATTACCGATTGGCCGCGCATGAGGTCCCGCTCGACATGGAAGTCAGTCATGGCAACGCTATCGGCATCTACTTTTTCGACCCCGAGGGCAACCGCAACGAGGTCTATTGGGGCACCGACTTGAAGGCCACCCAGGTGTACCTGGCCAGCATCGATCTGGAGGCGCCCCCCGAGGAGATCCTGGCCCGAGTCAAGAAGGACGTCGAGCAGCACGGCGTCACCGGGTACGTCGAGCCGGGCTTCCTCGACAAGCAGCAGATCGGTGGGCGTTGACGGTCGGGTCCCCCCCCGAACGCCGAGCCCAGGTCACGAAAAGTTGGCGGTGACACGGCAGCGGAGTCGACCTTATCGATGCGGCGTCCGGAGAAACGAGCGGACGGATCGGTTCCCTCGCATGGCCTGTGCCTGGGGATGGTTGCCGTCGAAGGCATCCGCGCACCCTGCCGAACAGAACCAGTGGTCCTGGCCTTTCGCATGGCGGCGGGCAGCAGCCTCTGTCGGGTTGACGGTCATCCCGCACACGGGGTCGGTCACGGCCGTCGGCACACCCCCATCAGAGGCTGCCGAGATCGGTTGAGAGTTTGGGTCTTGGTCGAAGCGGTCACAGCAGCCCTCGGAGCAGAAGTAAACACGCTTACCATTCTGGATGACGGATGCGGGGGCGTGCCGGGTGTCGATCTGCATGCCGCACACGGGGTCTTTCGCGTAGCCGACGCCCCCACCGAAACGGTCACGGTTGCGGTACAGCCAATACAGGATCCCGAAGACGACCAGGGCGATGATGTCGAGGACGGTCGTGTAGTTGAGCCCCAGGCTGTCGCCGGCAATCACGGTAGGTCGGGTGTGGGGGATCCAGCCGAGAGCTTTGAAGAGTTCCTCGGTGACAAGCCCCGCGGTGGACATGACCAGCCAGAAGACTCCGAGCATCCGGACGGTCATCCGCCGCCCGTACTGCTTGCGGTAGATCAGCAGCAACGGCAGGGTGATGAGGTCGGCGAAGATGAAGCTGACCACCCCGCCGAAGCCGATCCCACCCTTCCACAGGGCGGCCGCCAGGGGGACGTTGCCGATCGAGCAGACAAAGCTGAGGATGGCCACCAGCGGGCCCAGGATGACGTTCTCCAGCGTGGTGGCAAAGCCGTGACCGTGGATGAAGATGGCGTTCCAGGCGCTGTTCGGTACCAGGATGGTCAAGAACCCGGCGACGAGGAAGCCGATGACCATCTCCTTGCGCAGCATGGACAGGTCGCTCATGGTGTAGCCGGCGGCGTCGGACCAGCCGGCCTTGGACCGGACACGCCGCTTCCAGGGGAGGCGCTGGAGTCCCGGGTCCTCGGTCTCCCCGTGGTGGTGGGCATCGGTGGCGCCGGCTGCGGTGTTGCGAGCTTCGTCGAGGACCCGGCCCCGGAACCACAGCCCGCCGACGGCCACCAACAGGGCGATCATGATGACGCCGCCGACGAATTCCGCAGCTACGAACTGCCAGCCGATCAGTACCACCAGAACGATGCCCAGCTCGAACACCAGGTTCGTCGAGGCGAACATGAACACCATTGCCGCCAGGAAGTCGGCGCCCCGGGCGAACATCGACCTGGCCATGGCCGCGGCCGCATACGAGCACGATGATGATACTGCCCCGTAGAAACCGGCTCGGGTGATCGCTTTCGGGCCGTGGTTACCCATGCGGGCTCGCATCTCGTCGCGGGATACGAAAGCCTGCACAGCCCCCGAGAGACCGAAGCCCAACACGAGCGCCCACAGGGTGTCCCAGAACATGTAGAACGCTTCCCTGAAGCTGCGGCCGATGTCGGTGACGGCCCGCCCTACGGTCAGCGCTCCCATGATGTCAACGTGCACCACGGCTTCTCCCCCTCCTTGGCCACAGCCCGGCCAGTTCCCGCCATGTCCAGGTCAGCCGACCAAGCGGACCCGTAGAGCACGTCGGTGTGCTGCCCTCGAGCGGGCGGCTCTTGACTGATCGTCCGTGGGAGATGGTCATGAGCGGACCAACCTCTCGATGGCGTCCCGTGCTTCGCCGATCTTCTCGTCGGCCTCTGGCCCACCGGAAGTCACAGCATCGCGCACGCAATGAGCCAAGTGCTCGCCCAAGAGCTCAAGAGCCACCGCCTGGAGGGCCTTCGTGGACGCAGAGATCTGCGTCAACACATCAATGCAGTAGGCCTCCTCTTCCACCATCCGCTGCAGACCGCGGACCTGCCCCTCAATCCGACGCAACCTGCGCTGCACACTGTCCTTCTTGTCGAAATAACCGGTCACACTCGCCCTCCGAGCTTTCGTTGCTACTATACCCCCGCATGGTAGTTGTTGAGCGATGCTATGCGGTCGGCGCGGTAGAATGTGACGAGTGTGGCGACGGTGATGAGGCGGCGGTGATGAGGGGGCGGTCTCGTCGAGAGTCCGGGTTGTGGGCCGCTCCTTCTCGTGACCCAGAACCCGGTCGTGACCGGAGTGTGCGGTCAACTGATGGCTGACGACGCTGGGGACGCCGAGGCCCCCTTGACGCAAGGCGGCGCCAGATGGCTCCCGGCTTCGCGACGTGAGCCGGAGCCGTGGTGGTTACGAAACCCTCGCTGGGCGCAAGCATCCGGACGGTGGATGTGGAGGAGAATGCCGGTTCGCGCCGTGTTGAGGTTGGCGGACATCTGGTTCTCGAAGGGGGTCGGGCCCGACGCTGCCACAGGGTCCCCGGGGAAGTTCCCGAGCGAGCGCTTCGCTACCGACGAGGACTACCGGAACCCCCACCTTTTCGACGACCCGCCGCCCGAACATGTCTGACAAACTAGTGGTACGGTCGAATCCAATCGTCGCCCAGGGTGGACGTCACCAACCGCCGACGGTCCGAAGCACTCAGCTGCTTGGCCTACCCTCTCCACGCGCAACGGGGATGACTGCAGTCTCTTGACGGCCTCGTCGAGGTCATCGTCGTGTCGTTGCGCAGCCTTTGATGTGCGAGCACCTGAGACATGAGCCGAGCGTCCGCGCTCGATCGGTTATAGCATGTGAACTGCGGCGAGGAGGGGGCCGGTCAAATCCCTGGCTTGGACCGGAACGGGCCGGTGATGACCACTCGGTTGCCGTCCGGGTCCACCAGGGGCAATATCCGAGTGGAGGTGGCGTCCAGCGGGTCTGGGTGGAGGATCCCGACTTGATTCAGGTGCTCGACAAAGGCGTCCAGGTCGGACTCGTCGAGCACCATCGTCGATTGCCCGGCGCGCTCCGCCTCCGCCCAGACCTGCACCCCGAAGTTGTTGGCGAGGTGCCACTCGAACAAGCCGTCCATGGGCGCCGCGTCCGGCTCCCTCCCGAACAGGCGGGAGTACCAGGTGACGGCCGACGCCAAGTTGACCACGGTCATCTGGGCCAGGATCCGTGTAACTGCCATCTCTCTCCTCTCGATGGAGCCCGGGCACGGTTCCTGCACCGACGCCGGTTCCGATTGCGGTCTGCAAGCAGTCAATACTCTGGCAAAACCAATAGTAGAGTGCAAGCGCTTAGTGCCTGGGAGGCAGCAATGCAGGACAAAGCACGCTCGGGCTGTCCGATCAACGCCACGGTCGAGGTCTTCGGCGACCGTTGGAGCTTGCTGGTGCTGCGCGACATCATGTTCGGGGCTCGCCGACACTTCCGTGAGCTCCAGGCCCAATCGGAAGAGGGCATTGCCTCGAACATCCTCGCCGACCGCCTCAAACGTCTCGTACGTGAGGGCCTCCTCACCCGCGATGACGCCAGACCCGGCCAGAAGGCGACCTACAGCCTTACGGAGCAAGCGATTCAACTTGTCCCCGTCTTCGCGCAGCTCGGCGCGTGGGGACGACGCCACCGACCCACCAGCCGGTCCTTGCGGGTACGCGCCGAACTGCTCGAGAGCGGGGGACCCGAGCTGTGGCGCGACTACATGGACGAGCTGCGAGAGATCCATCTCGGAGCTCTGCCGTCGAAGAGCGAGTGTCACAGCGTCAGCGATCGTCTCGCCGACGCTTACGCAGAAGCCCTACGCGCCTGAGCCGAGGCTCGACAGCGCCCGCCGAGAATGTCGGGCGGCCATGGCCAAGCGTCCGGGCACCGATCCACTCCGCTATCAGTTCTGCAGTGGCCTGGCGGGCGCCGGGCGGTTCTATGAGGTAGTGGTCGCCGGCCACCATTGCCAAGGTCCGGTCGGTGCTGGCCAGTCCGGCGTGGATGGCCCGGGCATCGCTCGGATACACGCCCTGATCCGCCGCCGACTGGATGATCAGCGCCGAGTGGGTGATCCGGGGGAGGTGCAGCTCGGCTCGACAGGGCGACGTTGACAGACTCCACATGGACATCCAGCCTCGCAAGGTGCAGGAGGCAGCGAGACCCGACGAACCGTAGTTGGCCCGGCGGGGATCACCCCGATAGCAACCGGGTGGCCGATCCGTCGGCTCCAGTGTCAGATCGAGAAAGCGAGGATCGGCCCACGTCCTGGGCACATTGAACAGGCGGTCGGTCGCCCCGGCCGCTTGCAGGCGGCCCAGCCCATGCGGTGATCCGTTCGTTGCGGTCCCGCTGAGCCTGGCGGTATCGAGCGACGAACTCCGGGTGGTACGGCGGCCCGTTTTGCGGATCGTACATGTCCAGATGGCGGTCCACCGAGACGGATCGGACTCGTCGGTGACCGACGGGTCGAGCCAGGCGGTGAGAACGTCGGGTCGCCCCGGGTGGGCACACAACGACACGAACAGGTCACCGGCATCGGGCGTGCCGGCTCGTTCCGCCTGGTAGGCGGACATGAGCGATGCTCCCCCGGAGTTGCCCAGGATGACCACGGTCTCAACGCCAGCCTGGCGGAGCCAGCGGACCCCGACAGCGATGTCGGTCAGGGCCGCTGACGCCGCCACATCCGCACCACGCTGAAGGGGTCGTCTGGACCGGTGAGGGATGGCCGCCGTGGCGTCTACGCTGCCCCGATGGCAAGCGGCCGGAAAGCCTTCGACCGCTACGGACCAGGGGCCGGCGTCTACGACCTGCTGTCCTTCGAGCGGTCGCTGTACCGGGCTCCCCGTCGGCGCGGCATCGACCTGCTGACGCTGCGTCCCGGCGAGACGGTGCTCGACGTTGGTTGCGGGACCGGCTTGAGCCTGCCGTGGTTGCAGGCCGCCGTTGGTGCCTCGGGGCGCATCATTGGAATGGATGCCAGCGCGACCATGCTCGACGCTGCCTCCCGCCGGACCAGGCGTCACAGATGGTCCAACGTCAGGCTCATCCATGCGGTGGCCGAACAGCTGAGCGATGCCCTGTCGACCCATGGCATCGATCCATCCACCGTTGACGGCGTGCTGGCCGCCTACAGCCTGTCGGTCATGGCTGGCTGGGATCAGGCGTGGCGCCAGGTCACCTCGCTCGGCTCGGGGACTCGGGTGGCGGTCGTCGACCTGGGCCTGGCCACCGGGGCCGGTGCTGTGCTGAATCCTTTCTGGAAGCTTCTGTGCGCCCTGGGTGGATCGGATCCCACTCGGGCGCCGGACCGTCGAGCGGCCAGGGACCTGGTCGGCGTGCGCCGCGAACGCTGGCTGGGGGGCCACGTCACGGTGGTGGAAGGGGACCTGAGATGACCCGCCTCCCCGTAGCGGTGCGCCAGGCGTGGCCGAGGGCGAGGGCGAGGGCGAGCGATGGGTTCGCACAGGGGATGTGATCCGAAGGACCATGGCCCGTGGCTTCAGATCGGGCGTCAAGCTGGCTCGGGTGGCCGGCGCCGCTGCGGTCGGGTACCTGCTCGGCACGGTCCCGTCCGCCGACTTGGCGGTCCGGTCCGCCGGCGGCGATCATGACGTGCGCCGGGAAGGAAGCGGCAACCCGTGGGCGATCGCGGTGCCTACGCGGCGGCCGTCGCGTCCATCGCCGCCACGTTCACCCCATCTGGACCAGGGGCCGAGGCGGTAAAGGCGTGGCTACCTCGGCGGGCGCCACGCTGGCTGTGTTCCCCCTCTACTTCCCCGTCGACCTGGCTGTCACCGTCGTTGGGGCCCTGCGCCATCGACGGGCTGAGCCGGTCACCGAGCTGGCGTGTGCCGGGTGCGTCGTTGCGTCGCTGGCGGCCCGGTGGCTCGGTCTACCCAACGCCTGGGGGCCGGCGCCATCCGCGGACCTGGTGGTCTTCAGCGGTGCCGGCTCCGTGTTGATTCTCGCCGCCTTCCGACGCGGTCGGAAGCGCCCCGTGGCGCTGTGAGCAAACGGGCCGTAGCCTGGTCAGGTGGCCGACCGAGAAAGCCAGCCGCTCGCCGACTACCGAGCGAAGCGCCACTTCGATCGCACTGCCGAGCCGTCGGGGGAACATGGCGACGCCCACGCCGACCAGCCCCGCTTCGTGGTCCAAAAGCACGCTGCCAGCCGCCTGCACTACGACGTCCGCCTCGAGGCCGAAGGCGTGCTCGTGTCCTGGGCGGTCCCCAAAGGGCCGTCCTACAACCCGGGAACCAAACGCCTGGCCGTCCACGTCGAGGACCACCCCCTCGACTATCGCGACTTCGAGGGGACCATCCCCGCAGGAGAGTACGGTGGCGGCGCCGTCATCGTGTGGGATCAGGGCACGTACCACAACATGACGGAACGCAACGGTCAGGCGGTCGCTGTCGCCGAGGCTGTCCGGGCCGGTCATCTGTCGGTGTGGCTGGAAGGATCCAAGCTGCGCGGCGGCTGGGCGTTCACCCGCACGGGCGGTGGGAAGAAAGAATCGTGGATCCTTGTAAAGCGCAACGATGAGCAG
>JALZAH010000609.1 GCA_030948425.1 Actinomycetota bacterium | reverse complement strand
GTGGTGGAGGCCATCAGGTCCGGGGCACCCGATGTCCGCTTCCTGGCCCTGTCGGTGTCGGACGCCCCCGACGACGTCATCGCCGTCATCCGCTCCGGGGCCTCCGGCTACGTCACCAAGGCCATATCCGGGCCGGACCTAATCGACGCCGTGCGCCGGGTTGCCGACGGTGACGTGGTCTTCTCCCCCCGCCTGGCCGGTTTCGTCCTCGACGCCTTCGCGGCCATGCCCGACGGGGTCACGCCATCGATCGACCCCGAGCTCGACCAGCTCTCCCCCCGCGAACGCGAGGTCCTCCGCCTCATCGCCCGGGGCTACACCTACAAAGAGATCGCCGGGGAGCTGTACATCTCCGCCAAGACCGTGGAGAGCCACGTGTCGGCCGTCCTGCGAAAGCTGCAGCTGTCCACCCGCCACCAGCTCACCCGGTGGGCTACCGAGCGCCGGCTGATCTGAGCGACGTCGACCGCTGCGACGTCGGCAGCCGTGCGCCCCCGGCGGCCCACCTGGCCATGTAAGAGAACAAACAAGAATTCACCACATGCATGGCGAAGAGAGCGAACCTATTGGGTGACATATGTCATCCTCAGGTTCGGTTATCGCAGGTCACAGTGGCGCGCTTCTCTCATTTTTCCCGACATTGCCAGAACCGGTCCCCACTACCACCGGGTTCCTGCTTAACCTTTTGGTTGGTCGAGGCCGAGCCCCGAAGTATCAGCCTGCGCAAACCCCCGCAAAAGAATCGTTTCTTTCATGAACACCTTGCGGATGGGAGTGTGGGATCCGAAGTACCCCGCAATCGCATCAGGGATTGTCCCCGACCGAGACCCCCCGAATCCCACAGCCCCGATACCGGCGCGACCAGAGGCGCCGGGGGGTCGGCCCACAAGCTACCCAGATTGGATGTTCCCTTGTTACGCAAACCTCTTGCTGTACTCGGATTCTCCGCAGCGGCCGCCATCGGCAGCTCACTCGCCTCCGCCGGCGTGGCCTCCGCATCCCCGGCCCTGCCTGCGGCTGTCTCCGCTTCCAGCGCTGTACACCAGAGCACCTACACGGTCCGTCCGGGAGATTCCCTGTGGGCCATCGGCCAACGCTACGGGATCAACGAGAATGCCCTGGCTGCCGCCAACAGCATGCAACTCTCCGACGTCCTCTACGCCGGCCGGACCCTGACCCTGCCGACGTCGGGGTCGACTTCGCCAGCCCCGGCGTCGACAACGAGCTCGACCAGCAACGCGAGCTCGTTCGCCAGCGCCCGGACCTCCAGCACCCGGACCTCCTCGGCTCGGACCTCCTCCGCCCACAGCTCCTCGGCGAGCGGGGCGTCGAGCGGTACCGGCTCGCTCGGGCAGTGCGTGATCTCCCGGGAGAGCGGAGGCCAGTCCCAGGTCACCAACGGCTCCGGTCACTGGGGCCTGTACCAGTTCAGCAAGTCGACGTGGGAGGCCTACGGCGGGAGCTCCGGCTCCTTCGGGAACGGCTCGAGCGCCCAGCAGAACCAGGTCTTCAACAACGCCATCGCCCACGGCGGGGCCTCCAACTGGACACCCTACGACGGCTGCTGAGCACCGTCGCCGAACCCCGGTAGGGCGGTCGCCCGTTGGGTGAGCCCTTCGGGTGATTGGGTGCTCAGCCTGCGCAACACGGTCGGACCCCCCGGTGCTCAACCAAGGGGGTCCGGCCGCGTCAGTCGCTAGGCGTTGCCTTGGCCGATGGGGGCGACCTGAGATGCATGGGCTGCTGCCGTCGAACCCTCGGTGAAGACGTTGGCGGCCACCGCGGCATTCACGGGGACGGCGACGTTGGCGTTGATCAGGCTCATGGCGGCCCGCTCGGGCAACGCCTCGCCCGAGATCTCCTCTAGCTCATCGCGGGTGAGCTTCTTGTATTCGTCTGCCATGTTGCACTCCTGTCTGTTGAAGGTACGCAGCTTCTGCATAGGTATGACCCCAGACTGCGGAGCGTTACCAAAACGTTCGAGGATCCGGCTCTCCGGGGCCCGGCGGGCCCCTTTCACGCCCGGGCACCTCGGGTGTAGGGTCCCGGTCCCGTCGGCGCAGAGAAGGGCCATGGTGTGGACACCGATGAGCAGCGCCGCCTCGTCGAGCGGGCCCAAGCTGGGGACGCCGACGCTTGGGAGCGGCTCTACCGGGCGGTGTACAGCCGACTCCGTGCCTACGCCGCCCATCACGGGGGCCTTGGGGTGGCCGACGATCTGGTCAGCGAGACCATGTCCCGGGCCGTAGCCGGCGTCGGCAAGTTCGAATGGCTGTCCGCCGGGTTCGATGCCTGGCTGGTCGGAATCCTCCGTCGCGTCTGCGCAGAACATCATCGTCGCAACGGTCATCGATGGAGGTTTTCGCCCCTGCGGCCAGTCGTCGGCGAACGACAACCGGGCGAGGACCTGGAGCTGGCCGAAGATCACGCAGAGGTCCGTCGAGCCTTCGAGCGGCTCAAGCCGGCAGAACGAGAGGTGCTGGAGCTCAGGGTTATCGCCGACCTCTCCGCAGAGGACGTAGCTGCTGTGCTCGGCAAGACGGCGGGGACCGTCCGCACGGCACAGAGTCGAGCGCTCGCCCATCTCCGCCAGTTGATGGATCAGTCCACATGAGCAACGACGACGACCTCGACGACCTGAGACGGGCGTTCGCCCCTCCCCAGGTTGAGCCACCACCGGCATCAGTCGACGCCCTTCGCAGGTCCGTCACCGCGCTCAGCGCACCGCCTCCACTGCGACGATGGCCTCGTCGATTCGTCGCTGCCGGTGCCGTGGTGGTCACGTTGGCGTCAGGTTCCACCGCAGCGTTCGCCCTCGGTGGTGCCCGCCTACCGACCCCCATCCGGGCCATCCTGCACGGGGCAGGACTTCCCGTGGAGTCGGTGGACGTGGCCAGGACTCGGAACCTCGAGGCACGACTGACCAAGGCTTTGCGCGACGGCAACGAGCCCGAGATAGCCATGGACACAACCCTCCTGCGCTCATCGCTGGCACGCCTGTCGCCCGGTGACCGAAGAAGCGTCCAAGGCCAGGCGACACGGCTGCTCCAACAAGCGCAACCGTCCCTGAACCTTAGCGAGCCATCCGGCTCCGCCTCCGGCGGAGAGACCGGTGGGCCCGGAGGCCCTCAGCAGTCCACAACCACGGTGACCACGCCGACGGGCCATCCCACGACAACGAGGCGGAAGGACAGCTCCACCACGTCGACCAGCACGAACGGCGCCACCTCCACGACAACCGGTGCTCGGACACAACCGACGTCGACAACTGACCCGAACGCCAGCTCCACCACCCCCTGACGTCCGATCCTGGCGTCGTTCACGGACTGCGGTGCATGAACGGTGACCGGTCCGAGGGCGTTGAGGACCCGTCGAGGTGTGAGGAAAGTTCGTAACACTCCCCGGTCTGCGGTCATACACAGTCTGAAGCCACACGAAAGAGATGGGTGACCCATGGGTGCAGGAACGAGCATCTTCCTGATCGCAGTTGGAGCGGTCATGGACTTCGCCGTCAAGGTCCAGAACAGCCACGGCTTCAACATCAACAAGATCGGTCTCATCTTGATGGTGGTGGGAGTCCTCGGCCTCATCCTCTCCCTGCTCTTCTGGAGCTCCTGGGGAGGCGTCGGCACCTACCGGCGCCATCGGGTGGTTGAACCACGCCGACCTCCCGCAGACGAACGTGGCGGCCGGGTCACTGAGGATCCCGGTACGACCTACCTCGAAGGTAACTGTTCAGGGGGGTGGCGCGCGGAGCGCGCGA
>JALZAH010000579.1 GCA_030948425.1 Actinomycetota bacterium | reverse complement strand
GCTGGTGGCGGTGAGCGCGGGCCTCGAGCGTGCCGGCCTGGGCGACGCCTTGGTCCGGGTCGCGCCCGGGCCGGCCGGTCGGGCCGACCTGGAGCGGGTCCACCGTCCCGCCTACCTCGACGCCATCGAGAGGTTCTGTGCCGCCGGCGGAGGCGGCATCGATGCCGACACGGTGGTGGTCGAACAGTCGTGGCGGGCGGCCCTGGTGGGCGCCGGCGCCGGCCTCGACGCCGTCGACCGCCTCCGCCGCGGGGAGGGCGACGCCGCCTTCATCGCCATGCGCCCGCCCGGGCACCACGCCACCCCGACCCGGGCCATGGGCTTCTGCCTGATCAACAATGTGGCCGTCACCGCCGCCGCCCTGGCCGACGGCGGCGAGAGGGTCCTCATCGTCGACATCGATGCCCATCACGGCAACGGCACCCAGGAGGCCTTCTACGGCGACGACCGGGTCACCTATGTGTCCCTGCACCAGTGGCCGTTCTACCCGGGCACCGGACGTCTCGACGAGATTGGCGTCGGTGCCGGTACGGGGGCGACGATCAACCTGCCGATGCCGGCCGGCGCCACCGGTGACGTCTATCTGCAGGCGTTCGACGAGGTCATCGTCCCCGTGGCCGAGCGGGTCAAGCCGACCTGGGTGATCATCTCTGCCGGCTTCGACGCCCACCGGTCCGATCCCCTGACCGACATGGGCCTGTCCAGCGGGGACTACGCCGACCTGGTGTCGCGCATCGCCGGACTTGTCCCCCCAGAACGGCGTCTGGTCGTTCTGGAGGGTGGCTACGACCTGGAGGCCCTGGCCGACTGCACGGCGGCGTGCCTGACCTCCCTGGCCGGCGAGCCTCGCCACCCTGAGCCGGTCACCAACGGGGGGCCCGGACGCAACGCCGTCGACGACGCCCGAGCCCTCCACGTCACGCGAGAATCGCCTCTGGTCCCACCAGTAGTCTGATCCGCCGTGATCCCGGACCGCCTCGCCCCTCTCCTGGCGGAGACGGCGCCTCTTGCCGAGCGGTTCTCGGCTGCCGGTGCCCGCCTGTACCTCGTCGGCGGGGTGGTGCGCGACGCCGTCCTCGGCCGTCTGAGCCCCGGGACGGACCTCGATTTCACCACCGACGCCCGCCCCGACGCCACTGAGACGATCCTCTCCGGCTGGGCCGAGGCCGTGTGGACCCAAGGGAAGCGCTTCGGGACCATCGGGGCCAGGGTCGAGGGACGCACGGTGGAGATCACCACCCACCGGGCCGAGGCCTACCACCCCGATTCCCGCAAGCCCGACGTGGTCTTCGCCGACGCCATCGAAGCCGACCTGTCCCGGCGGGACTTCACTGTCAATGCCATGGCCCTGTCCTTGCCGGACATGACTCTGATCGACCCCTTCGACGGTGTGGGGGATCTGGGCGCCGGCCGGTTGCGGACGCCTCTAGGCGCCGAGGAGTCCTTCAGCGACGACCCGCTGCGGATGATGCGCGCCGCCCGGTTCATCGCCGGCTACGGCCTGGTCCCCGACGACGCCCTTGTGGCCACGGTGCGGTCCCTGGCCGACCGCCTGGAGATCGTCTCGGGGGAGCGGATACGCGCCGAGCTCGACAAGCTGCTCGTGGTCGACGCCCCCGGTGAGGGCCTGTGGTTCCTGGTCCGCACCGGACTGGCCGAGGAGTTCCTCCCCGAGCTACCGGCCCTGGCTCTCGAGGTCGACCCCATCCACCGCCACAAGGATGTTCTGGCCCACACCATCGCCGTCGTCGAGAAGACGTCGGCGGAGCGCATCCTGCGCCTGGCCGCCCTGTTCCACGACGTGGGCAAGCCCAAGACGCGCTCGTTCGGGCCCAAGGGTTCGGTGTCTTTCCACCACCATGAGGTGGTCGGCGCTCGCATGACTCGAGATCGCATGCGGGCGCTGCACTACCCCCACGACGACACCGAGGTGGTCACCCGCCTGGTCGAGCTCCACCTGCGGTTCCACACCTACCGCATGGGTTGGACCGACTCGGCGGTTCGCCGCTACGTGCGCGACGCCGGCGACCAGCTGGACCGCCTCAACGAGCTGACCCGCTGCGACTGCACGACCCGCAACGCAGCCAAGGCCCGGGCCCTCGACCGGCGCATGGACGAGCTGGAGGAGCGCATCACCGCACTGCAGGCGGCCGAGGAGGTCAAGGCCATCCGCCCTGACCTCGACGGCAACGCCGTCATGACCCGCCTGGGCATCAGGCCCGGTCGCGACGTGGGCGCCGCCCTGGACTTCCTTCTCGAGCTGCGCCTCGAGGAGGGCCCGCTCGGCGCCGACGAGGCCGGCCGGCGCCTCGACGCCTGGTGGGCGGGGACCCATGGCGCCGTTGGGGGACAACGCTGACGCTCCGGGTCGGGGCCTCCGTCAGCTGCCTTCTTTGCGAGCCCGGATGACCAAGGTGCGCGGCACCATGGTCTGGGCCTGGCGCCACGCCCCGCTGCGGTGGGCGCCCGGCGCCGGTTCGGGCTCGAGGATGGTGTCGACCTTGTAGCTGGCCCGGACCAGGGCCATGTACAGCTCCGCGAAGGTGTGGTGGTAGTCGGTGAAGCCCACCCCATCGCGCTCGTAGACGATGGGACGGCGGTCGAAGTACGAGCGGCGCACAACCGGCGACATGCTGGCCGTCCCGTCGGGATGACCAGGCCGGCCGCCCGCCGGTGGGCCGGGGACGTCGTCGATCATGGTCCACGCCGGGTGGGGGACGCTGAAGACCAACGGGGCAGCGACCTTGAGTACCCGGTGGACCTGGCGGAACACCCGGGAAAGGTCGTTGACGTCGTCGAAGGTGTAGGACGAGAAGGCCACGTCGATGGAGTCGGCCCGCAGGAAGGCCAGGTCGGCCACGTCACCCTGTCGCAACTCGACGCGGACCTCGGCGGCGTCGGCCAGCCGCCGTGCGAAACCCAGCTGGACGACCGACTGGTCCAAGCCGATGGCCGCAGCCCCGGCCCGGGCGAACGCCACCGTGCACTGGCCGCCCCCACAGCCCAGGTCGAGGACCCGCTTGCCCTTGAGATCCCCCAGGAGGCGCAGCTGGCTCTCGTCGGGGATGTCGGGGCCGTAGACAGCAACGTCGCTCGGCAACGTCACCGCCTGCTGGTAGGTGGCGGCGTAATGATCCCACGCCGCAGCGTTGTCGGAAGGCACGTCGCTATCCTGCCCCACGAGCGGCGTGGCCGACGGGGACCGGTAGGTGCCCGGGTGTCCGTCCCGTCGGTGTCGGTCCCGTCGTGGCGTCAGTCGGTCAGACCCGGGGTTTCCGTCTCGGTGGCGCCGGCGGCGAAGTCCTCGACCAGCTTGGCGGCCAGATCGTCGTGGTACTGGACGGGCGGCGACTTCATGAAGTAGGCCGATGGGCCCAGCAGGGGGCCGCCGATGCCGCGATCCATGGCCAGCTTGGCGCAGCGGAGGGCGTCGATGATGACTCCCGCTGAGTTGGGGGAGTCCCAGACTTCCAGCTTGAGCTCGAGGTTGAGGGGGACGTCGCCAAAGTTGCGGCCCTCCAGACGGATGTAGGCCCACTTGCGGTCGTCGAGCCAGGCCACGTGATCGGAGGGACCGATGTGGACGTCGTGGGCGTCGATGCCGTTGTCGACCTGGCTGGTCACCGACTGGGTCTTGGAGATCTTCTTCGATTCCAGGCGGGACCGCTCGAGCATGTTCTTGAAGTCCATGTTGCCGCCCACGTTGAGCTGGTAGGTGCGATCGAGGACCATGCCCCGATCCTCGAACAGGCGGGCCAGGATCCGGTGGACGATGGTGGCGCCCACTTGGCTTTTGATGTCGTCACCGACGATGGGTACGCCCGCATCGATGAAGCGCTGGGCCCACTCGGGGTTGGAGGCGATGAACACCGGGATGGCGTTGACGAAGCCCACCTTGGCATCGATGGCGGCCTGGGCGTAGTGCTTCTGGGCCTCCTCGGAACCGACGGGTAGATAGGACACGAGCACGTCGGCTTTGGCCTCGGACAGGGCCTGAGCGATGTCGACGGGCTCGGCCGGCGACTCCTCGATGATCTCGCGGTAGTACTGGCCGAGGCCGTCGAAAGTAGGGCCGCGCTGCACGGTCACGCCGAGGTCGGGGACGTTGGCGAAGCGAACCGTGTTGTTCTCGCCCAAGAAGATGGCCTTGCCGAGATCGGTCCCAACCTTGGCGGCGTCCACGTCGAACGCGGCCACGAACTCCACGTCGCCCACGTGGTAGCCACCCAGCTCGACGTGCATGAGCCCGGGAACCGACTCGGTGGGATCTGCGTTGCGGTAGTACTCGACTCCTTGCACCAGCGAACTGGAGCAGTTGCCGACGCCGGCGATGGCGACCCTGATCTTGGGTGTCGCTGAGCTCTTGGCGGTCATGGTGTGGGGTCCTCCTGCATGGTCGGGGGACGGAGCCCCTCCGGTTGGAAGGCGGGGCTGATGCCCGCCGGGTCTTTCGGTCGGCGCATGGCCGAGATGCTCGGTACGGCAGCGGTAGCACCGGCGCTCGAGGAGATCGGTGCCGGGACGGTGGTGGGAGTGGCCGGGGCATCGGGGGTCGCCGCCGCCCGTTCCCGGGCGATGAGCTGGTCGATCCACGACAGGTCGCTCTGGGCGATGTCACGGTCGTGCTCGGCCAAGGTTCGGCCGTAGCCGTCCAGGCGGTCCCGCCCGGCCCGGGCCCGGGCCCCGATGCGAGCCAGGCGTTCGAGGAGGCGGGCCCGGCGCCGCTCGAGCATGCCCAGCCGGGCGTCGGCGGGCAGGTGCCGGGCCAGGGCCAGGCGTAGAGCGAAGATGCGATCGTCATCGTTGACGGTGCTCTCCGCGGCCAGCAGCTCCTCGAACAGCGCCCGACCCCGGGGGGTCAGGCCGTAGACCTTCTTGCCCCTACGGCTGCGAGGAGCCGGACTCTGCGCTCGGAAGGCGGCCAACTCGCCGCCGATGGAACCGGTGTGAGGGATGGGGGAGCGGGGCGGGGCGGGCTCGACGATCCGCACCGCTGCGGCCGCCTCCAGGCGCCCCAAGGCCGGATACAGCGACCCGAACGACACGCCACTGGCGAAGCCCAAGGTGTCGGACAACTGCCTCTTCAACTCGTAGCCGTGCAGCGGCTCTTCGGTCAGCAGGCCGAGAATGGCAAGTTCGAGCATGGGAATGGCCGACCCTGGTCCGACGAGGCCCCGGGCACTCCGGGTACAGGTCAGCATAGTCTTCATCGATGTATCGAGTCGATATATCGACGCCTACGTTCTCGGAGCACCCGGAGCTGGACGCGTCCGGTGGGTGCTCCGATACGCTTCCTGCCGTGATGAGCTTCCGGCCGGAGACCCTTCGGGGTGCGGTTGACGACGGCCGGCTGGCCGGTCAGGTCGACTATCGCTTGGCCCGCAACGCTGTGGTGAGCGAGTTCCACAAGGGTCGCCTGTCGCGCCTCGACGTGTGCGACGCCCATCCCGACCTGCTGCGCGCCGCCGTCAACGTCGGCGAGGAGTCCCGGGAGGAGTGCCCGATCTGCGCAGCGGCCAAGGTCCGGCTGGTCTCGTACGTGTTCGGTCCCCGCCTACCCCCGAGTGGCACCTGCGTCAGCTCCAAGCGGGAGATGTCCCGCCTGACCCGAGGGGCCAAGGACCTGGCCTGCTACGTGGTCGAGGTGTGCCCGAACTGCTCGTGGAACCATCTGGCCCAGGCGTTCACCATCGGCGTCGCCACCCGGGCCGGTACCGGCCGCAGCTGACCACAAGGCGCCCGGTCATTCGGCGCCCGGTCATTCGGCGCCCGGTCGTCGGCGCCCGGGCACGCGCCGGGGTGCCTGGTCATGGTGGGCGCGGCATCGTACCCTTGCTCAGCACCCCCTCATGGTCAACCGCCACGCAAAAAGAGACCTCCGATGGTCTGACCTGACCCCGGCCCAGCAGGCTGCCGTCCGTCGACGCCGGGCGTGGACCGCCGGCCGGCGCAGCCATCATGCGCCGCGACCCCGTCCCGACGATGGCCGCAGCCGGCTGTGGCGGGCCCGGCGCAAGGTGTTCCTGGTGACCGTGGCTGTCTTTGCTCTGTTGGCCACCGGTCTCTACAACGTGGCCCGAAGACCCCTGCCCAAGGCCACCACGCTCAGCCAGACCACCTTCGTCTACGACGACGCCGGCCACCCGCTGACCTCGTACCAGGTGCAGAACCGGATCAACGTGCCCCTCTCCAAGGTGCCGCCGATCCTGATCGACGCCGTGGTCTCCACCGAGGACCGGCACTTCTTCAGCGAGGGGGCCATCGACCCGCTGGGCATCCTGCGGGCCCTGGTGTCAGATGTACGGGGCTCAGGGAACCTGCAGGGCGCGTCGACCATCACTCAGCAGTACGTCAAGCAGGCGTATCTCAGCTCGCAGCGGACATTGGGCCGCAAGGTCCAGGAAGCGCAGCTCGCCGTGAAGCTGGGCCACAAGGAATCCAAGGACCAGATCCTCGACGGCTACCTCAACACCATCTATCTGGGACGGCAGGCCTACGGGGTGCAGGCAGCTGCTCGGGCCTACTTCGGCAAGGACGTCACGCAGCTCGACCTGGCCCAGGCATCCCTGCTGGCCGGGCTGATCCGCGAGCCGGAGAACGCCGACCCGGCCAAGGACCCTGCGGTGGCCCGCCGCCACCAGACCGAGACCCTCAACGACATGGTTCGAGACAGCAAGATCACCCCGGCCGACGCCGCTCACGTCGAGCGGACCCCGATGTCGAGCTACGTGATCAAGTCCACGCAGGCGGCCGCCGCACCTCCGAAGAGCGACCTGCCCGGCGACCAGTATTTCTTGGCGGCCGTGCACAACCAGCTCGTCGCCGCCTACGGAGCGCCCCTCGTCGACGGGGGCGGCCTGCAGGTGACCACCACCTTGGACCCGACCCTGCAGGCCCAGGCGTACAACTCGATCTACGGGCCCAACCAGCCTCAGCTCAACCCCGGCGGCACCCCGGGGGACCCGGCCGGTGCGCTCGTCAGCATCGACAACGGCGGCCGGGTGCGGGCCATGGTCGGCGGTCAGGACTACAGCACCTCCCAGGTCAACCTGGCCATGGGCACCGCCGGTGGAGGAAGTGGCCGACAGCCTGGCTCCACGTTCAAGGCCTTCATGCTGGCCGAGGTCCTCAAGGAGGGCTACACACCGACGTCGACCTTCCCCGCCCCCGGCGAGGTCATCGTCCCCCACGGCAACGCCGACGGCTCCCCCTGGTCGGTCACCAACTTCGAAGGGGAGGCAAGCTCCACGGACCTGAACCTGGTGGACGCCACCGCCCAGTCGGTCAACACCGTCTTTGCCCAGATCGTCGAGCGCATCGGTCCCCAGAACCTCGACGCCATGGCCGAGGCCTGCGGGATCAGTCCGAGCGAGTTGAAGGGGGCCTTTCCGTCCCAGGTGCTGGGCAGCGCCGACGTCTCCCCCCTGGAGATGGCCGCCGCGTACGCTACCTTCGCCGCTGGGGGCGTCTACAACGCGCCGATCATGTTCACCAAGGTGACGACCCCGGACGGCAAGTCCCTACCCCTTCCCAAGCGGATCACCGGCCGTCAGGTTCTCTCCCCCCAGGTCGACGCCGAGCTGACCAAGGTCCTCCAACAGGTCGTGGTCGGCACCAATGGGACGGGTGGGGCGGCGGGCGGCGTCGGTTCGCCGGTGGCCGGCAAGACCGGGACCACCGACAACTCGGCCAACGCCTGGTTCATCGGCTACACCCCGCACCTGACCACCGCCGTGTGGATGGGCTATGCCCAGGGCAACATCCCCATCCAGAACTTTCGGGGTCTCAAGAGCGTTCAGGGCGGAGGGATCCCCGCCCAGCTCTGGCACGATTACATGGTCCAGGCCCTCAAGTCCGAGCCGTCACTGGCGGGGCCATTCCCCACCGTCTACAACTACACCGGCCGGACCCTGGACCCGCCGAACCCATCCACCCTCCAGCTGATTCAGAACCCCACGACGACCACCGTGCCCGGATCGCCGACCACCGCGACGGGCGGATCGAGCTCATCGGGATACTCCAGCTCATCGGGGTCCTCGGGATCGACCAGCTCGGGGTCGACGGGCTCAAGGTCGACCGGGTCGGGGTCGACCGGCGGTTCGGGGACCTCGTCGACGGCGACCTCGTCGACGGGGACAACGACGACAACGACCACCCGGGGAACGTCCTCGTCGACCAGATCAGGCTGATTCTTCGGGCGGCTCGGCGTGGGGGTACTGGCTCCGACACGCCCCGCACCACTGCTCGATCTCCTCCAGGGTCACCGCCTCGGGAACCAGGTACGTGCGGCACACCGGTCGCAAGGTCTCGTCGTCTGATCCGCAGTTGTCGCAGGTGCCAATCGTGGCTTCCACGGGAGAAAGGATACGATGACACCACCGCCGGCAGCCGAAGGGCGCTGGACGGGACCCCCGGAGGTGCAGAGATGCCCGCTATGACCGCTCCTGAGCTACGTGCTCACAAAGGGCGTGAGGAGCCCCTCGTCATGGTCACGGCCTACGACGCTCCCAGTGCCCGGATCGCCGATGGCGCCGGCGTGGACCTGATCCTGGTCGGCGACTCGGTGGCCATGGTCGTGCTCGGCTACGAGGACACCTTGCAGGTGACGGTCGCCGACATGGCTCATCACACCGCAGCGGTGGCCCGGGCCAAACCCACACCGATGGTCATCGCCGACCTCCCGTGGATGAGCTACCACACCGGCGTCGGCGACGCTGTAGCCAACGCCGCCACCCTGATCCGTGCCGGCGCCCAGGGAGTGAAGCTGGAGGGCGGACGCAAGCGGACGGCGGTGGTGGCCGCCATCACCGACGGCGAGATACCCGTCATCGGGCATCTGGGCCTCACGCCCCAGTCACTGCACGCCATGGGCGGCTTCAGGGTGCAGGGCCGGCAGCTCGACGAAGCCTGGGCACTGGTCGACGACGCCAAGGCACTGGCCGACGCCGGCTGTACGGCCATCGTGCTCGAAGGAGTGCCCGATCAGGTCGCGCGCCTGGTGACCAACGCCATTCCCATACCCACCATCGGGATTGGCGCCGGACCGTGGTGCGACGGCCAGGTTCTGGTGTTCCACGACGTGGTCGGCATCGAGGATCGGATAGCGCCGAAGTTCGTCCGCCGTTACGCCGAGTTGGGGGCCGCTGCGGTGGTCGCAGTGAGCGATTGGGCGGCGGATGTCCGGTCGCGGAAGTTCCCGAGCGACGCCGAGAGCTACCACCTGAGCGACGACGTGGCCCGTGCCCTGCACGACGGCGTGCGTGACCAACGACCACGGTCGACGGTTTAGCCGTCCCCTCCCAGACGGAACAATTGACCCACAACGGATCAAGCGATTCGAACGCCACGAGCAATGCCGTGGTCAAAAAGGGAGCGATACATGGCGAACAAGGACGAAGCCAAGGGCCGAGCCAAAGAGGCCGCCGGCGCCATCACCGGTGACGACGAGCTGAAGAAGGAAGGCAAGAGCGACCAGGCCGCCGGCAAGGTGAAGGACGCAGTCGACGAGGTCGCGAACAAGGTCAAGGACCTGTTGCGCCACGACTGACCGCCTCTGAACCTCTGGCGGCCGGCCTGGGGCCCGTCTTCGGCGCGCTCGGGTCAGATCACCCGGCGGTTGGGGTCTTGGCGGTCGAGCACCCTGCGGAGCACGGCGACCAGCAACTGCCTGACCAGACCGCCGTCAGCTACGACGGTCACGGGCGCCGGACGGCGGGTGGCCGGCGGGCGCAGCAGGGCCCGCCTGGCTTCCACCACCGAGCGGAACTCCTCGGCTCGGCCGCCCCGGTCCGGATGGGTGGTCATCACCCGGAGGCGAAACGCCGCCTCGATGTCGGTCCTTGTCGCTCCCGCGCTCACGCCCAGCAACCGGCGGGCGCGGGCCTCATCCACCTGATGAACCCTACTGGGGATCGACGGCAGCGGCGCCGGACAACCCCGGCGAGCTGTCACCATGACCAGGTGACCGACGCGCCCACGCCCACCCGGCTGCCCGGGGTCCGGCGCTTGGCCCTGGCGCTCCTGCTGGTCGACGTGGTGGCCTTCTTGATTCAGGGGGCCAACAGGCCGGCCCGCCCTTCGTTGGCCCCACCAACTCCGGTGACACAGTCGGCGGTGCCCACGACGACCCCGTCGACCACACTGAGCGCTGCCGCTTCGGTCACCATCACGCCGGCCGTCGGGCAGGGGAGGCCGTCGACCCGTTGCTTCCTGGTGGCTGCCACCCCTCAGCAGCGTGCCCGGGGGCTGATGGGCCGGCGCAGCCTCGGTGGGTACGAGGGCATGGCCTTCGTGTACACCGCCGACAGCAACGACTCGTACTACATGCGCTCCACCCTCTTCCCCCTGGCCATCGCCTTCTTCTCCCGGGCCGGTCTGTTCCTGTCGTCGGCGTCTATGTTGCCCTGCCCGGCCACCGCCACCTCCTGCCCGCAGTACTCGGCGGCAGGACCGTTCCGCTTGGCGCTCGAGGTTCCGATCGGTCAGCTCCGGGCGCTGGGGGTCGGAGCCGGGACGGGCGCCCACCTCGGTGGGCCGTGCTCGCCGTGACCGAACCCGCCACCCCTGGCGTCCCCACCGCACCCCGATGTCACAGTCCGCTGCGACCATGGGTGTCATGAGCTACCCGCCGGATCACCGGAGCGCCGCCCCCGTCCCCGGGGACGGGATCGGCGACCTCCGAACCCCGCTGCGGATACTCCGACGGGCTCCTTGCCTTCGCTGGCGGAGCGAGATCGTCGACGTCGACTACCATGTCTGCCTCGGACGGCATCATGTTGTCCAAACCCTTGGACGGAGGGCCCTGTGCCCGACGTTCATCGAACCCTGCTCCGGACCGTCCAGAGCCCCGCGCTTCCGGCCGGGACCACAGGGAGGTGGTGAAGCCGCATGCGGCCGTACGAACTCATGGTTATCCTCGACGCCGGCCTTGAAGAGGACGTCATCCGAGCCACGATCGATCGGGCTACCAAGCTCATCACCGACGGTGGTGGCAGCGTCGGCAAGGTGGACCGCTGGGGCAAGCGGCGCTTTGCATACGAGGTGAACCACAAGAGTGAGGGTTACTACGTCGTGATCGAGACGTCCGCCGAGCCGGCGGCCCTGGCCAACGTGGACCGGATGCTCGGCCTCGCTGATGAGGTCATTCGCCACAAGACGATTCGGGTGCCGGACAAGGTTGCAGGCCGAGCTTCTCGACCTGCGCCCTCCGCTCCGACGCCCGTGGCGGCCACCACCACAAACGGAGCGTAGAACAATGGCAAACGGTAACAACGTAACGATCGTCGGGAACCTCACGAGGGACCCGGAACTGCGGTTCACCCCCTCAGGGCAGGCCACCACCACCTTCGGGGTCGCCGTCAACCGGCGCTGGCAGAATCGCCAGACTCAGGAGTGGGACGAAGCGACGTCGTATTTCGACGTGGTCTGCTGGGCCCAGATGGCGGAGAACGTCGCCCAGTCCCTCGGGCGGGGCTCGCGCGTCGTCGTGAGTGGCCGCCTCGACCAGCGCAGCTGGGAGAACTCCGAGGGCGAGAAGCGGTCCAAGATCGAGATCACTGCGGACGAGATCGCCCCAAGCCTGCGCTGGGCCACCGTCTCCATCACCAAGAACGAGCGACGTTCGCCCGACGGTGGTGGCTCCAACGGATCACCGGGCGGCGGCGACACCCGGCCGCCGAGCAACTACGGCTCCGGTGGCGCTGCCCCTCAGAGCCCGGCAAACGCCACCCAGACGCCCGAGTACCAGTACGAAGAGGAGCCGTTCTAAGCCATGGCCCGCAACAACGACCGCGACCGCGGCAAGCGGACGACCAAGGACACTCGACCTCGGGGCAAGAAGAAGATCTGCATCTTCTGCAAGGATCACGTCGAATGGGTGGATTACAAAGATGTCAACCTGCTTCGGCGGTTCATGAGCGACCGCGGCAAGATTCGGGCCCGTCGGGTCACCGGCAACTGCTCTCAGCACCAGCGTGACGTGCAGGTGGCCATCAAGACGGCCCGTGAGGTCGCGCTGCTGCCCTACACGCAGCGCACGGTGAGCGAGCGGGGACCAGGACGCGGTGGGCCCCGCGGTGGCGGAGGCGGCCGGCGCGACGAGGCAGCCAACGAGACCCCCGATGGGCCGAGCAGCGATCCGGTGGCCACCGCTGACGCTGACGCCGGCCCCACCAGCGATGGTGCCGTCGAGGAGGTGGAGGCGTAGATGCGCATTGTTCTCCGCACCGACATGGCCAGCCTGGGCAAGCGGGGCGACATCTGCGATGTGTCCGATGGCTACGCCCGCAACTTCCTGCTTCCCAAGGGCCACGCCATCCAGGCCACGACCGGGGTCACCGCCCAGGCCAATGCCATGCGCAAATCTCGCGACCTGCGAGACAGCCGTGACCGGGAGGCCGCCGAGGTCGTGGCCCGAACCCTGGTTCCCGCCGTCATCCGCATCCCCGCTCGAGCAGGCGCCGGCGACAAGTTGTTCGGCTCCGTGACCACCGCCGATGTGGTGGAGGCCGTCGAAGCCCAGACCAGTGTCGTCCTCGACCGTCGTCGGCTGCACCTCGATGAGCCCATCAAGAACCTCGGCACCCACGAGGTCCCCGTCAAGCTGCACAGTGACGTGGAGTTCCGGGTGACCGTCGAGGTCGTCAAGAGCTGAGTCGCCCACTCCTTGGCGTCCCGGCGAACCGACGTCCGCTCGCCCGCTGTTCGAGCGCTGAACCACCAGCAGGATCGGGAGGAGGAGGGACCCGTGACAGGTCGCTGTCACGGGT
>JALZAH010000143.1 GCA_030948425.1 Actinomycetota bacterium | reverse complement strand
TATCTCCGCTACCTGGAGCGCAAGGTGCGCGAGCACTTCGGTTTCGGCCCCACCCCTCTGCACTTCCGGGTCCGGCGCCGCAGCGCCTGAGCCCGGGCGGGAGCCCCGACGCCGAGGATCAGGTCGGAGAAACTGGGCCTCCCCGTAGTACCGTCTGGGCATGTTCGCCCAGCCCTGGCTGCTCGCTCCTGCGGTGTGTTGCGCCGTCGCTGCGGGCCTGTGGGGCCGAGCTGCGTCACGCCTGGGTCGGGCCTCTCGGCGCATCGAGACGGAGACGGCATCATCGACGAGTGGCAACGATGCCGTGGCGCTGGTGCGCGCCGCGTTCGACAAGGACCTGCACACCTCCATCCTCTACTCGGTGCTCACCGTGGGCCTGTTCGTGGCTTCCCTGTCGACGTCGCCATGGTTCGAGCTGCCCCTCCTGGCTGTGGGCGTACCCGTCGCCGTGTCCATCCGTTTTGCCCCCCGTTTCTTCGACGAGGCCCGCCTGGCCGAGAACCGGGCCATGCTCGAGCGTCGGGCCGAGGAGGTCCTGGCCCAACAGGATCTCGCCCCCCGACAGTGGGCTGACCGCCTGGCCCCCGAGGACCTGCCCCACATCGACGGCTTCGAGTTCGGCCGGGTCTACGAGCCGGGCACCGGGATGATGGCCGGAGATTTCTACGACGTCTATCCCACGGAGGGAGGCCGGATCGCCGCCGTCATCGGTGACGTAGCCGGTCACGGCATCGAGCCGTCCATCACCGCCTTTCAGGTCAAATACCTGCTGCGAAACTTCCTGAGCCAGTACCGTGACCCCGCCCAGGCCCTCGAAGAGCTCAACAAGGTTCTCTCCGCCAGTGGGCGGCCCGAGGATCTCGTCTCGGTCTGCGTGGTGGTCTTCGACCCCGAAGCGTCGACGCTGCGCCACGCATCGGCCGGCCACCCGGCCGCGTGGTTGTGGCAGGACTCCGAGATGCGGGCCTTGAGCGCCACCGGCCCACTGCTCACCCTCGATCCTGAGGGCACGTACGTGTCCCGGGAGCTTCCCCTCTCGCCCGGCGACCTTGTCGTGCTGTACACCGACGGACTGGCCGAGGCCCGCGACGGCGGGCAGCTCTTCGGCGAGGACCGCATCGCCAACATCATCCGCCGGGATCCCGGCCAGGACGCCACCATCATGGGCAAGGTCCTTCTCGAAGCGGCCCGAGATTTCGCCTCCACCCCGCTCAGCGACGACGTCGCTATCCTGGCCGTGCGCCGCACCTGAGGCCGTCGGCGTGGTGGCGCCGCCCACTGCGGCGGTCGGCCCGCAACCGTTGCCATCAGCAGGGCGGTACCGTGGTGGTCACCTCGGGAACCCCCCAACTGTGCGTCCCGAGAGCTTCTGTGGGAGGCCCGAGTTGCCCTGGTGTGAGGACTGCAGCAAGTTCTGGGATCCAGCGACCATGGGAGAGGGAGGCCGGTGCCCGACGTGTGGAACGGTCATCACCAAGCCGGTTCGGGGCGTGCCCTGGCACTTCAAGGTCCTCCTCGTCGGCCTGACCGGCTACATGGTCTACCGGGTGTACTGGCTGGCCGAGTGGCTCCCCAAGCACATCTGATCTTCATGTGAGCTGTGCATAGCCACGAAGCCCGCCCGTGCGCAGCTTCCCCTTCTGTGACACGGCGCTTCAAGTTCAAGACCGAACAAGAGTGGCACCCGGTTGACGAACCGCCGCTCGAGCCGCCCGGCGACTGCGACGATACCGAGGGACGACTAGGTTCGTGGAGACATAACCGCCCGGGAACGGGCGGCCACGGCAGGTCACCCCTAGGGGCCTTCCGTACATGACGGGCTGTGGCGCAGTTTGGTTAGCGCGCTTGACTGGGGGTCAAGAGGTCCCGAGTTCAAATCTCGGCAGCCCGACCACAAAGACGCAGGTCAGAGCGTCGTGGCGGTACGGTGCTCGACGGTGTCACCCCCCTGTGAGAACCTGGTGAGAACCAAACCGTTCTCACCGAGGAGGCGGAGATGCCGGCAAGACCCGAGGGCGTGTACCCCGACGGGCGGGGAGGGTGGTATTTCAAGGTCACCCTGGGCCGGGACCCGCTGACCGGCCAGCGGTCGCAGATCACCCGCCGCGGCTTTCGGACGGCGGCGGAGGCGGGACGGGCCCGGCGTGACGCCGTGGCCAAGGTCGCTGCCGGTCTGATGAAGCCGTCTTCGGGGAGTCTCACCGTCAATGACCTGCTCGACTTGTACCTGGACGGCCTCGACGCGGACCAGCGGCTGGCGGCCAAGACCCGCCACGATTACCGGGCGTACGCGGCGACCTACGTCCGCAGGTTCCTGGGCCGCGTCAAGGCTCGCGATGTTACCCCGGAGACGATCCTCACCTGGCAGCGCCAGCTCACCAAGGGGGGCGGCACCAAGGACGGCAAACCGCTGGCGCCCAACACCATCCGCCTGGCCCGGGCGCCGCTGGCGGGGGCGTTCAAGCTGGCCGTCGAGGCCGGCGTGGTGGCCGTGAGCCCCCTGGCGCACACGCCGCAACCCAAGGCCCGCCGGTCGATCCCCCGGCACTGGACGCCGGAGCAGGCCCGGGAGTTCCTGGCCCTGATGGAGGGCGACCGCACCTACCCGCTGTGGGCCTTCCTGATGGGGTCGGGGTTGCGGATCGGGGAGCTGGTGTGGGTCCGGTGGCCCAACGTCGACCTCGACGCAGGAGTGGCTCGGGTGGTCGAGTTCGCCACCTATCTGGGCTACGACGTGGTGGCGTCGGACGGCAAGAGCAAGGACGCCGTGCGCACCATCGATCTCGACCGGGGCCTGGTCGGCGTCCTCCGCACCCAGCGCAAGCTCCAGGCCGCCGAGCGGTTGGCCGCCGCCACCTACCAGGAGAGCGACTGCGTCTTCACCAAGCCTGCCGGCGGCCCGTACCACCCGCAGTACCTGTCGAGGACGCTCGGGCGGCTGACCTCTGAGCTGGGCCTTCCTCGCATGACCGCCCACGGCCTGCGCCACACCTGCGCCACCCCCAGTTTCCGCTCGGGGGCCGACGTGGTGTTGGTGGCCGAGATCGCCGGTCACCGCCGACTGGACACCACCCGCCGTTACAGCCTGCCTTCCCAAGCCGACAAGGACGCTGCGCTCGAAGCGGTCCTGGTGGAGACCTGACATCGGGCTCAAGGGGCGTAGCGAGCGTGGCTCCCGGGCCGCTGTCCGATGCCGAGTTGGCCCAGCTCGACTCTTGGCCGGCCGAGATCGCCCAGAGCGACCTGGCCGCCTACTTCACCTTGTCGGTCGAGGACCTGCGCTGGTTGCGGTCGTTCCGTTCCTCCGCTGCAGTCCGTCTCGGTCTCGCCGTGCAGTGCTGCGCCCTCGGGTTTCTCGGCTTCGTCCCCGCCGATGTCGCTGCCGCCCCCGCTGAGGTCACCGCCCGCCTGGCCCGACGGGTCGGGGTGTCGCCGGTTGCGCTCGGCCGCTACGCCGCAGAGACGGCCGGGCGGTCCCGTCGTGAGCACGTCGAGATGGTCGTCGCCCACGCCGGTTGGCGGTCCTGTGGGCGCGGCGAGTGGAAGGCTCTCGGCGATTGGCTGGTCGCCCGGGCCGTCGAGCACGACACCCCCTCGGTGCTGTTCCGCCAAGCCCTGGAGCACCTGCGCGCGGAGCGGATCGTTCGTCCGGGCCTCGACCGCCTGGCCCGCGCCGTGGCTACTGCCGGGTGGGAGCCGACGACGAGACGCATCGTCGGCTCCGTCCGGCCCTGGCGGGCTTCGCCGCCGGGGCACTCGACGCCCTGTTGGTCACCGACCCGGCCCGTGGGGTGGCACCGCTGGAGTGGCTCGGGGATGGGGCGACCAGTGCGTCACCGGAGCAGGTCAGGCGGAGGTGGCCAAGCTCACCTACCTGCGAGGACTCGGGGCGGACCGCCTCGACCTGAGCACAGTGCCGTCCGAGCGCCGCCGTCACCACGCCGCCCTGGCCCGGCGCTCCACCCCAGCCGCGCTCGGTCGTATGGCCCCTGAGCGCCGCCATCCGATCCTCTCAGCCCTCTCACCGCCGAGACCCTCGAACCCGCCCTGAGCGCAGAACGCGACGCCCTGGTGGCCCGCATCCCTACCGTCCCGTTGACCGAGATCCTCATCGACGTCGACCGCGACACCAACTTCACCGCCTCCCTGACCCACGCCGGCGGTGCCACCCCCCGTGTGGCGCCTATCGAGCAGCGCCGCAACCTCTATGCCGCCATCCTGGCCCAAGCATGCAACTACGGGACCGCCCCGCATGGCCGAGCTCGCCGGCATCGGCGCCGACGCCATCGACTGGGCCACCCGGTGGTACCTGCGAGAAGACACCCTCCGGGCCGCGAACACCGCCATCGTCAACGCCCACCACCGCCACCCCCTCTCCGCCGCCTGGGGTGGCGGCACCCTGTCATCCTCAGACGGGTTGCGCCTGCCCATGCGCGGCCGGTCCCTCACCGCCCGGGCCCTGTCGAGGTACTTCCTCGACGAGGGCGTCACCAGCTACACCCACGTCTCCGACCAGCACTCCACCTACGGCACCCAGATCATCGTCTCCACCGAGAGAGACGCCACCTTCACCCTCGACGAGATCCTCGGCAACACCACCGAGCTTCCCATCGTCGAGCACACCACCGACAGCCACGGCCAGACCCTCGCCACCTTCGCACTCTTCGACCTGGTCGGCCTCCGCCTGTCACCCCGGATCGCCAAGCTCACCCAAAAGCAGCTGTGGCGGTCCCAGCCCGCCAGCCACTACCGACGCTGGCCGGCCGCCGGCCCGCTCCTCACCGATCACGCCCAAGTCGACCTGATCGGCGAGCACTGGGACGACCTGCTGCGCATCGCCGGGTCCCTCAAGCTCGGCCGGTCGAGCTCCAGCTCGACTTCGACCACCCTGCCTCCGCCGGCGCCGCCGCCATCTGATCCCGTCCCCGCCGAGCGCCGCGCGGCCTCCCATCAGGCAGTCCGGCCAGTGCCGTCTCGCCGGGGGCGACGCCCCTCGTCGAGCCAGGCGGCGATGTCCGTCGGGTCGAAGCGGACGAGCCCGCCCACCTTGAGGTAAGGGACTCGTCGCTCGGCGACCAGCCGGCGGACGTGGCGGATGGTGATGCCGAGCTGACCGGCTAGCTCGTCGATGGTGAGGAGGTGCGGGAGCGAATCGGTGGTGGCCATGGGGTGGGTTCCTTTCGGTGTGCCGACGTCCTGGATGGCGAAGGCCTCTACTCATAAGGCGATGGGGTGTACAACCAAACGGCGACCGGCGAGCCGACCAGCGGTCACCGGCGACTAGGTGCTGGCAGGGGCGGCCACCTGGCGGCTGCGGGATAAGAGGTTGTCGGCACCGTTCCGGGATGGGTGTGCTCGTGGGTATTGCCTGTCACCTAGACGCGAGCGAGCCGCCAGCAACCGCGTCGAGCGGGAAAGTCAGGTATCCCGCGGCCATGTCGGACAGCCGGTCTGCCTGGGCCGTCCCTTCTTGCGCCGACCCTCCCTCTTCTCCTGTCCACCCTTCAGCCATCACCCTTCCGTGACCCTTCACTATCCCCTTTCTTTACCGCTATTAGCCGCTATAACCTCATCACATAAAAACCCATCCCTAACGCCAAAAAAGCCTCAACGACCAAGCCATAATCACGAACACGGTTTCAACCGTTTCGGTTGGATCAGCGGCCGGCCGGTGGCAGAGAGGAGGTGGTGGCGTCGGTGGCGTGGATGCGGATGATGGGAGCGGAATCGGTCGCCTACCACCGGGCGACGGTGCTGGAGCGGGGCGACGACCATCCCGGCCAGGCCCTCGCCTACTACGCCACCCGGGGCGAAACGCCCCTGGTGTGGGGCGGCTCCGGCGCCCCTCTTGGCCTCTCCGGGGCGGTCGACCCGGGGTCCTATGAGGCAGTGTTCGGGCCCGGCGGTGCCCGGGGTCCCCGGTCGGGTGAGCGGCTGGTCCGGGCCCGGCGGCCGGGGATGGAGCTGGTCATCTCCGCCCATAAATCGGTCGCGGAACTGGGGGTGATCGGGGGGGCGGTGGACATGCATTCGATCATGGACGCCGAGCGGAACGCCACCCTTTCCTACCTCGACAAGATGACAAAAACGGTGGGCGGAAGGCGCGGTCGGGCGTCCATTTCGACCCCCACCGGGGGGCTGATCTATGCCCACACTCGTCATGCCACGTCCCGGGCCGGGGACCCCTGCCCGCATGATCATGTGCTGTTGGCCAACGTGGTGGAGATGCTCGACGACGCTGGCGGGTGGAAGGCGGCGAACACCTCTCTGTGGCGGGAGCATCTGCATGCGGCGACCATGGCCGGCCGGGTCGCCGGCGCCCGGAGGGCGGTGGAGTTGGGCTATGGGATCGAGGCGGATCCCGGTCCCTCAGGCCGTCTTGGCCAGTGGCGGATCGCCGGGATCCCCGACGAGGTCCTGGAGTTGCACTCCAAGCGGGCGGCGGAGATCACCGCCGCAGTGGAAGCCCGGGGGGACACGAGCTACCGGGCCCGAGGGGTTGCTGCCCGCACCACCCGGTCTGCCAAGGAGCACGTGCCCGAGGGCGAGCTCGTGGCTCGCTGGCAGGGCGAGCTGGCCGCCGCCGGCTGGCCGCCCGACCGGCTTCTGGCGTCGGTGGAGGCGGCTTCGAGGCGCCGGATCGCCTCCCGGCCGGGCGTGAGGGAGGTGCGCCGCATCCTCGCCCAGGCCCTCGACGGGGAGGGTGACCTGGCCCGGCGGAAGGTGTTCTCCCGCCGTCATCTGATGGTCGAACTGGCCCCTCACCTCTACGGCTGGGACCCCCGGGCTCTCGAGGCTCTCGTCGACCGGGCGGTCGCTGACCCGGCCGTGGTCCCCCTGGTGGGGACCGCCGGGACAATCGAGCGGGTGTACTCGCTGGCGTCGGTCCTGGCTCGGGAGGGGGCGATCGCCGACACCCTCG
>JALZAH010000539.1 GCA_030948425.1 Actinomycetota bacterium | reverse complement strand
CGGTCCACAGGGCCTTGGGCTTGCGCATGAGGTTGTTGGCGATCACCGCGTTGGCGGCGTCGAGGATGGTCTGGGTGGACCGGTAGTTCTGCTCCAACACGATGAGGGTGGCGTCGGGGAAGGCGTCCTCGAACTCCAAGATGTTGCGGATGTCGGCCCCACGAAATCTGTACACGCTGTTGTGCACGAGGACGCCGTTGGCCACGTAGGTGTGGGTTGGGTCGACCTCCAGGTCGTAGACCGGGCCGTCGTGCTCCTCGATGTCGACCGTGTCGACGCGAGCAGGGACAAGCTGACCGTTCTCCTCCACCAGCACCCTCATGCCGACTCTGAGGTGCGCCAGCGGCACGAAGTCGTACAGGCGTCCGTCGATCTGTGCTCTGCGCCGCATCTCCAGGTCGCCCGCCGCAGCCATCGATTTGGCGAGGACGAGGGCGTCGGCGTAGTGCTTCCGGGAGGTCTCGACCCGCACGCTGGCGCTTCTTCCTGGCCTGACCCGGGCTCCGGCGGCAGCAAGTCGGTCGGCGATGTCGAGACGGTTCGAACACCATTGGATCCGGTGATAGCCGACGCCTTCCCCCCGGGCATCGCTGAACATGGTCAGGTTGAGTGACTGGCGACGGGCCCCGTTCTGAGGCCGGTGGTGGGGATACTCGGGATGGAGATCGAGGTCGTCCATGAGGCGCTTGGCCGCAGTGGCGGTGTCGAGCTCGATGTAGAGGCGGTCCAACCAGCCCTGGTCCATCACCAGGTTGCGTCCGACGTCGTGGAAACAGGCCGTCGGCAAACCGTACGTGGCCGCGTACCAGGCCTCCCAGAAACCGGCCTCGGCCCGGCTGTCGCAGGTGCGAAGGATCCAGATCTTGTCGGCGTGCTCCTGGTTGACCCGGACCCGAGCCCGATGGTCGAGGAAACCGGCACTGCTCTGCCGCATGCTGTGGCAAATGCCCACGCGATAACCCCGGTCGGCGCGCTGCATGAGGTAGACGAGATGCCGACCCGGTTCGAGCGCAGGCTCGGCCAAGACGATGTGGTGCGGCGTACCCCGCAGCGTGCGGCCGCCCGCCGTCACGGTGTAGAGGCGACCCGAGTAGTTGCCGGGGCGGACTTCGGTGACCCTTCCCGGGACGAGGCGGCCGTGCCCGCCCGTGCCCGACACGAGGTCGCCTGCGACGATCGACTCGATGGGGCGGCCACCGGTAGGCGTCGTGACGAGGGTTCCGGGCGGGAGGCACTGGTCACTGTCTCCGACCACGCAGATGTTGCGGTGGGCTTTGGCGATGGTAGTGACGATCTCGTTCTGAGCCTTGTTGGTGTCCTGGAACTCGTCGACGAGCAGGTGACGGAACCGTTCCTGGTAGTGGGCCAGCACGTCGGGTTTGGTGCGGAACAGTTCGACGGTGACCAAGAGGAGGTCGTCGAAGTCCATGGCGTTGGCCTTGCGCAACCTGGCCTGGTACTCGCGATAGACCTCGGCGATACGCCGCTCGTAGATGCTGCCGGCCCGGTCGTGGTAGGCGTCGACGCCCAACGTCTCGTTCTTGGCCGCGCTGATCACCGCGTGCACGGTGCGGGGCGGGAACCGCTTCGGGTCGATGTTGAGGTCTCGCAGCACGTAGGTGGTGAGGCGCTCGGCGTCGGACTGGTCGTAGATGGAGAACGACGAGGAGTAGCCGAGGTGCTGGGCCTCACGACGGAGGATGCGGACACAGGCGGAGTGGAAGGTGCACACCCACATGCGCCGGGCCACCGGCCCGACCAGGGCGGCCACCCGGCCCTTCATCTCGTCGGCCGCCTTGTTGGTGAAGGTGATGGCGGCGATCTCGAACGGCGACACGCCCATCTCCCGCACCAGCCACGCCACGCGATGGGTGAGCACCCGGGTCTTGCCCGACCCGGCCCCGGCCACCAGCAGCAGTGGGCCACCGGGGTGGGTGACGGCCTCCCGCTGCACGGGATTGAGGTTGACGAGGAGATCGGCGGGCTCGGGCATCGCCCTCCCCAAACTACTGGGAGGGTGTGTCGCCGCCGGCGCTACTCGGAGGTGACCTTCCCGGCAGCGATGCTCACGGTGCGACCAGGTTCGTCGGCAGCGACCTGGCCGGCGAGTGCGCCGAAGCCTCCCGCGTCGTCGATCGCCGCCGTGGCGAGCAGGCTGCTGCCTTCGACATAGCGCGCCGCTTCGCGGCGTCGCTGGGCGCCGAGATCCGCCTCGTCGCTGTTGTGGTGTTCGGCTCCTACGCCCGGGGCGACTTCAACACCTGGTCGGACATCGACGTGCTGGTGGTGTGCGACCAGCTACCTGCCGACACCCGGGAACGCTCAGAGTTGCTATGGCGGCACCACCAAGCAGGTGTGTCAGCCATCGGGTGGACCACGGTTGAGCATCAGGCC
>JALZAH010000536.1 GCA_030948425.1 Actinomycetota bacterium | reverse complement strand
CACGGCCGACGTTGCCCCCCAGGGGAGGGACGATGACACTGGCGGCAGCGACGACGGCGAACAGCAGAAACCCGGCGCGCAGGGCTCGCTCGGTGACCGGGGCGATGACCCATAGGCCGGCGGCGATACCCACTTCCCACAGGCAATCGATCACCGGGTAGGGCATGGGGCCCTGTCCGGGAAAGAGCAGGCCCATCAAGGCGAGGAATGCACCAACCGTGCCGATCACCCCGATCGCCGCACCCACCCCGGGGCGGAAGAGGCGACCGGCGACACCGACGCCCGAACCTGATCCCGTTGCCGTCGGCCACCAAGTGGCCGCCAGCCAGGCGGTCACAGCCAGAGCGACGAAGGCGGCGGCCAGCGGGCTGAGGAGGCCGGCGAACACGGCAGCCAAGGCGGCCCACCCCGGGCGACGCCGGGCCAGGGCCACGCAGCACCACAGGCCGGCCCCCTCCCCGGCCAGGAAGGGGAGCTGGCCGATGGCGGTCTCCACGATCAGGCTGACGGTGAACACCACGGAAGCGGCCCGGGCGGCGGACCGGGCGAAGTGAACGTGGGCCAGCCGGTCGAAGGCCACGGCGGCGACCATGGCCGAGAGCACGCTCGCCACGCTCAGGCCGATGGCGGCAGCCAGCGCCGGGTACAGCACGCTGTAACCCAGCATCCAATGGCCGGCGTACCACTGGCTGTCCCACAAGGCCAGACCATGCTGACGGATGGCTTCCACCCGGAAGATCTGGGCGGCCAGGTCTCCGCCCCGCCACCCGAGGAGGATGCCCGAGCTCACCAGCGCCCCGGCCAACAAGGGGATGGCCACGCTCCAGGCGTCCGGGCGCGGCAGCCGCTCGAACCGGGCCCGGGCACGGCGCTGGTGCGCAGCGACCGTTGGGCCGGTCGGCCAGGGGATGGCGGTCACGGTGGACCAGAGCCGGCCGCTCCGACAGCCCCCGCAGTCGTGCCGACGAAAAGGCGGTCCTCGAGGCTCAGTGGCACAGAGCCGCCCCCGACGACTTGGCGTACAGCTCACCGACGACACCACTGAAGGGCTTGGGCGATGTGCCCTGGCGGAACATGGCCACAGGTACCAGAGCGGTCTGGTCGGCGAGGAGATGGCCGATGCTCACCACCTGGGCGTTGACGACCCGGGACCACACCGATCCCGAGGATCCGATGGGGCGCAGGGGGGCGATCGCCAGGACGCGGGCTCCCGTCGGCAGTGCGGAGATGGCCGGGAGGATGGTCTGACACGGGTTGGCGGTCTGCAGCCGGGAGACGAGGTGGCGCCAGTCGACGACCTTGGCATCGCCGACCACCCCGGTGGGCGTCAGGTAGGTGAGGCCGGGCGGCAGGTAGAACTGGAGGACGGCGAGCTGCTCGGTCTGGGAGACGACCACCAGGTCACCGGGTCTCAGGCCAGAGCGGGCAGCGGCAGCCACAGCAGCCACGTTGCTCTTGGCGTAACGGGCGTTGGGATTGGGGAGGAGTGAGCCAATGAGCCCCCACAGGGCGCACGCCGCACAGACCCCGATGACGATGGCCCGCCCCCGCGACGAGCTGGCCAGGCAGCCGGCCGTCCCGAGGAGCAGAGCACCGAGGGTTACCCCCAGATAACGGATGGTCCAGGATGGCTCCAGGTGGGAGACGCACCACCCGAGGACCAGCGTGCCCATGCCGATGGAGCCGAGGATGCCGGTGGCGTCGCGGTCTTCGACAGGTCGGGCTCCTCGGGTGGACCACACCCCGTAGACGAGGACCGGCAGAATCACGATTCCGAGCGTCCCGCCGAGCAGGGTCGCCGGATCGACGATCAGGTCGACCAACCCCGGCGGCACGGCCCATGGGGCCGCCGTGGAGCCAATCTGGGCGAAGAGGCTCGGCAGCCAGGGCGAGTAGAGGACGCCGACGCCGACGCCGCAGAAGATCACACTTCTGGCCAGGCCGCGATCGGCACTGCGCCAGGCACTGATCAGCACCACCAGGAAGGTGACAGCGACGACGTAGAGACCCCAGTTGTGCGTGTACATGATCGCCGCCGAGGCCCCCACGGCGCCAATGGCATCACCTCGGGTCCGGTAGCGCACGGCTCGTACCGTGAACGTCAGGGCGATCATGCACAGCCCGACGAGCAGGGTGTACATCCGCGTCTCGGTGCCGTACCAGGTAAGGAAGGGGCTGGTGGCGGCCAGGGCGGCGGCGGCGAACGCCGCGTCCCGACCGAACAGGCTGCGCCCCGCCCAGAACGCCACGGGGATGACGGCCAAGGAGATGACCATGGCCAGGACGTGGGTGGCCAGAGCCGATGCCCCGAACACGCGGAGCCACAGATGGAGCACGACGTAGAACAACGGCGGTGAGCCGTCCAGGCGGAGCAGGTGGGGGATCTGGCTGATCGAGCTGGAAGCGATGCCGACGCTGATGCCCTCGTCGACCCAGTACGCCCGACCCAGGTTGGGGACCCGGAGGATGGCGGCCAGGACGACCAGGGCCGACACCACCCGGCTGTCCCACCGAGAGGACCACCAGGCCCGGGGGAAACGGTCGATCAGGCGGACTGGCCTGCTGCGCCGCTCGTTCTCACTGGTAGAGCGGAGGGCGGGGACCACACCCGAGGTCGGGCGCAGGGACATCAGCTCCCCTGCGAGTCGGAGCCGGGCATCCCCCGATGCTAACCCGGTAGCCCCCCTCTGCTCCGCCACCCCCTCCCGGTGGGGCTGATCAGATGTCGAGCGCCTGGACCAGCTTGGTCGGCGTGTCCTTGGGGGAGATCCTGCACCAGACCTCGGCCAGGTTCCCAGACTCGTCGACCAGGAACGCCGATCGCTGCACGCCCAGGTACTTCTTGCCGTACATGGACTTCTCGACCCACACCCCGAACGCTTCGGCCGTCTTGTGGTCAGGATCGGACAGCAGAGGAAAACCGAGCCCGTACTTGTCGTCGAACTTGGCCTGCTTATCGGGCTTGTCGGGGCTGATGCCCACCACCGCGGTGTCGCCGATGTCGCCCAGGACGTCACGTAGCCCACATGCCTGGGTGGTGCAGCCTGGCGTGTCGGCCTTGGGATAGAAGTAGATGAGTACCTTCCGCCCCCGGTATCGGGCGAGTGCTACCTCGCTGCCCTTCTGATCCAGAAGCGTAAATGCCGGCGCCGGGGCGCCTGTCTCCAAGGGAGGGGAGGCCATGGCCGCAATGCTAGAGCGGCCATGGCCGGAGGGCCGGTTGCGTCGACGGCGCGCAGGTTTCGTCCTGGCAGGGTTCCTCCGTCCGGCGAGCTAACTCGCCGGGGCACGGTAGCGTCAAGCGGCGATGACCAAGGGACCGGAGCCCCGACTCGATCCGGGGAGCGGGCGACGGCCCCACACCAGAGGTGACGGCGGCCTGGTCGGCCCCGACAACCTGCCCGCCGATGACGGTGGGTCGCTCCCCGTCGACGGGCCCGCCGATCTGCGCTTCGGGGCCTTCAGCGACGACGGCCCTTGGGTGCTCGACCCTGAGAAGTTGTCCTGGCGCGCTGGCGTCGGGGCGCTCCGTGACGGGACCAGCGCCCAGGTCCCCCTGCTGATCCGCCGGCGACCGGTGCCGCCCGGGCTGCGGGTGGTGAGCACCGGTCTCCGCCTGGGGAGGGCACTGGCCGGCTGGTACCTCATCGACCGCAGGGCGGCCGCCCGCCACAACGACCCCTCCCGGTCGCGCGCCGGGTTGTCCCGGCGGCTCCGGCGCGCCTTCGAGGCCCTGGGGCCGACCTACATCAAGTTGGGTCAGATCCTCTCCTCGGGCGAGGGGCTTTTCCCCGCAGAGCTGGTCGGCGAGTTCAAGCTGCTGCGTGACCACGTCCCCCCCGAGTCCTTCGAGGCCGTGCGGATCGTCGTCGAAGAGGAGTTGGGCGGCTCCATCGAGTCGGTGTTCTCCTCCTTCGACACCCAACCACTCGCCGCTGCGTCCATCGCCCAGGTGCACGCGGCAACCTTGCGGACCGGCGAGTCCGTCGTGGTCAAGGTGCAGCGGCCGGCTGTGGCCTCCACCGTGCGTCGCGACCTGGCCGCCATGAGTTGGATCGCCCCCGCGCTGGTCGGGCGGATCCCCGTCTCCGCCCTGGCCAACCCTCCCGCGCTGGTCGAGCTGTTTGCCGAGACCATCGTCGAGGAGCTGGACTTCCGTCTGGAAGCGGACAACATGCTCGACGTGGCCGGTGTCCTGGCCTCGACCGGGCAACGTTCCATCGTCATTCCCCGGCCCCACCCGGCCCTGGTCAGCCGTCGGCTGCTGGTCATGGAACGACTGGACGGTTTCGGGTGGGACGACGTGGCCGGCATGAAAGCCGCCGGCATCGACACCGAGGCGGTCGTCCACGCCCTGCTGATCGCCTTCCTCGAGGGGGCAACGCTGTTCGGCGTCTTCCACGGCGACCTGCACGGCGGCAACCTGTTCGTGCGGTCCGATGGCCGGGTGGCCCTGCTCGACTTCGGCATCACCGGCCGCCTGGACGACTTCCGGCGACATGCCTTCCTCCGGATGCTCATGGGCGGCAGCATGAACGACGCCAAGCTCCAGCTCGGTGCCCTTCGTGACCTGGGCGCCCTCCCCGCCGACACTGACCTCGATGCCGTGGTCAAGGACTTTGGGCTCGACCGCCCGCCACGTGACGCGGCAGCGATGAGTCCTGACGACATGCTCGGCGAGATCCGGGAGCTGACCAGGCAGCTGCTGGCCTACGGAGCCAAGTTCCCCAAGGTGCTGATGCTCTTCGTCAAGGATCTGCTCTTCCTCGACGGGGCGCTGGCCACGCTGGCCCCTGACGTGGACCTCTTCGCCGAGATAACTCGCATCGCCGCCTACTTCACGGTGCGCTACGGAGCCCGGATCGCCGCCGACATCGGCATCGATCCTCGCCACCACGACGTGGACATGAACGCTGTCCGAGCCGGTCTGGGCGTGTCAGGTGAGACCGAGAGCCTCACCTACCGTGAGCTGCAAGCCCGTCGGGAGCTCATCCGCAAGCGGATGGAGGACCATCGGCGAAGACGTTGATCGACCTGCCGTGGGCCGGTTGAGACGCCCCAGCCGCTAGCCTGAGTCAGCGCCCCGGCCTTCGCCGGGGTCGTTCCCCTCTCCCCCGGATGTGAGATGCAGCGCGCCGATCTTCGCAATGTGGCCATCGTGGCCCACGTCGACCATGGCAAAACGACGTTGGTCGACGCCATGCTCAAGCAGTCGGGCGCCTTCCGCGCCAATCAAGACGTGGCCGAGCGGGTCATGGACTCGATGGACCTGGAGCGGGAGAAGGGGATCACCATCCTGGCCAAGAACACCGCCGTCCGCCACGGTGACCTCACCGTCAACATCATCGATACGCCTGGTCACGCCGACTTCGGGGGTGAGGTCGAACGGGGTTTGACGATGGTCGATGGGGTCCTGCTCCTCGTCGATGCCAGCGAGGGACCACTCCCCCAGACCCGTTTCGTGCTCCGCAAGACCCTCGAGGCCCGCCTGCCGGTGATCCTCGTCGTCAACAAGATCGACCGCCCCGACGCCCGCCCGGCCGAGGTGGTCGACGCCGTCTACGAGTTGTTCATCGACCTGGGCGCCGACGAGAGCCAGATCGAGTTCCCCATCATCTACTGCAACGCCCGGGCCGGCAAGGCGGCCATGAACGCCGAGGACGTGGACTCGAGCCCCGATCTCAAGGTGCTCTTCGATCTGCTGGTCGACCAGATCCCGGCGCCGACCTACGAGGAGGATCACCCCTTCCAGGCCCTGGTGACCAACCTCGACGCCTCCCCCTACGTGGGCCGCCTGGCCCTGTGCCGGGTCCGCAACGGGCGGGTCAAGAAGGGCGATTCGGTCGCCTGGTGCCGTCATGACGGCACCGTGGCCCGAGTACGTCTCTCCGAGCTCTACGTCACCGAAGCGCTTGACCGCGTGGATGCCCCACCGGAGGGAGTGGGCCCGGGAGAAATCATCGCCGTGGCCGGCATCCCCGACATCATGATCGGTGACACCCTGGCCGACCCCGATGCTCCTGTTGCTCTTCCGGTCATCGCCATCGACGAGCCCAGCATCTCCATGACCCTGGGGGTCAACACCTCGCCGGTCGCCGGGGCGACGATCGACGGTGCCTCCCCAGGCACCAAGTTGACGGCCCGGCTGATCAAGACCCGACTGGACGCCGAGTTGGTGGGCAATGTGTCCATCCGCGTCCTCACCACGGAGCGACCCGACACCTGGGAGGTGCAGGGGCGCGGTGAGTTGGCTCTGGCCATCCTCGTCGAACTGATGCGCCGGGAGGGCTTCGAGCTCAGCGTCGGCAAGCCCCAGGTGCTCACCCGGGAGATCAGCGGGAAGCTCTCCGAGCCCATGGAGCGAGTGTCGGTCGACGTGCCCGATGACTACATGGGCGTGGTCACCCAGATGCTGTCCCTGCGCAAGGGGCGCATGGAGACCATGACCAACCACGGGTCGTCGGGATGGTGCCGGATGGAGTGGCTCGTCCCCTCTCGGGGCCTGATCGGGTTCCGTACCGAGTTCCTCACCGAGACCCGGGGCACCGGCCAGCTCCACCACGTCTTCGAGGGCTATGAGCCGTGGCACGGCGACCTGCGTACCCGCCCCAACGGCTCGATGGTCGCCGACCGTCGGGGCCCGACGACCGGTTACGCCCTGACCAACCTGCAGGACCGCGGCGCCATGTTCGTCGGCCCCGGCATCGAGGTCTACGAGGGCATGATCGTGGGTGAGAACGCCCGCAGCGAGGACATGGACGTCAACCCCACGAAGGAAAAGAAGCTCACCAACATGCGGACGTCGTCGTCGGACCACACCATCCCCCTGGTCCCGGCCCGCCAGCTGTCCCTCGAGCAGGCCCTGGAGTTCATCCGCGAGGATGAGTGCGTGGAGGTCACCCCCTCCACGGTCCGGCTGCGCAAGGTCATCCTCGTCGCCGCCACCCGGGCCCGCACCCGCGGTCACGGTCGCAAGCTGGCGGTCTGAGCCTCACGCCGAGGTGAGCCTCAGTTCAACTCGGGAGCCTTGGAGTATGACGACACCAAGGCGAGTGATCCCCGCTGCCGTCGCAGCACATCGCGCCACAGGGACCGAGGCCGGTCCGTGGTCACATCACTGGCCTGAGCCGTGACGATCCACCACCCGCCGGACTCCACCTCGCCCATCAGCTGACCCGGGCTCCACCCGGCATAGCCGACAAAGACCCGCAGAGCGCACAGCGCCCGCCGGTCCTCGTCGGGCGGCCTGGTCAGATCGACGATGCCGACATCGGGGAACACCTCGCTCATCACAGCTTCGGGGAGCGCACCGCTCGACCTTCCGTTCCGCACGCCCAGACCGATCGAGGCCTCTTTGTTGACCGGTCCGCCGTCGAAGACCACGCCGTCGCCCACCAGGGTCGAGTCCCACTCCGAGAGATGGTCGGCCACCTTGAGGGTGCCGGGCCGGTTGAGGACCACGCCCAGCGAGCCCCCATGACCATGGGCGAGGATGAGTAGCACGGTCCGATCGAAGTTGGGGTCGGGAAGTTCGGGGTTGGCGATCAGCAGCACGCCGGAGGACAGCGGGACCATGACCCGTCATGGTAGGAGCGCAATCGGCCCCGAACGCCCAGCATCGCGGTGGGGCGGTGATGACTACCGTGATCGTTCATGCGCGCCATCACCGTCCTGCCTCTCCAGAAAGGTTCGGTCGCCCTGACCGAGCTGCCCGAGCCTGAGCCCGCAGACGGCCCGGTGCTGGTCCGCACCCGTTCCGTCGGTGTCTGCGGCACCGACCTGGAGATCATCGACGGCGACTACGGCTGGGCGCCCCCCGGCGAGGACCGCCTGGCCATCGGCCACGAGTCCCTGGGCGAGGTTGTCGAGACCCCCCCAGGATCGGGTTTGGAGCCGGGCGACCTGGTCGTGGCCATCGTGCGCCGGCCCGATCCTGTTCCCTGCCCCAACTGTGCCGTCGGCGAGTGGGACATGTGCCGCAACGGCCGCTACACCGTGTGGGGCATCAAGGAACACCTCGGCTAGGCCCGCGTGCGCTTCCGGATCACTCCCGACTTCGTTGTCAAGGTCGAGCCATCGCTGGGCGACCTCGGCG
>JALZAH010000525.1 GCA_030948425.1 Actinomycetota bacterium | reverse complement strand
GTTGAGGAGGGCGGCGGCGACGAGGGCCCCGGCGAAGAAGATGGCCGACGACGTCAGGAACGCCACCGTGTAGCCATGGATGGCCCCTCGGGCCACCGCCGCCGGCCCGGCGGCGTGGTGGACACGGATGTAGGTCGTCGTTGCCCCGGCGGCCAAGGTGGAGAGCAGAGCCGTACCGACCGAGCCGCCGACCTGTTGCATGGTGTTCACCATGGCCGACGCCACCCCGGTGTCCTGGGGGGCGACGCGCGCGGTCGCCTCATTGATGGCCGGGGCGAAGATCAAACCGAACCCCGACCCGAGGATGATCAGCGCTGGGAGGATACCCGTCACGTAGGTCGAACCCACCCCGAGACGGCTGAGCAGAAGCATGCCGGTGCAGCCGCAGAGCATGCCCACCACGACCAGTGGGCGGGGGCCGACCCGGGGCAGCAGCTTGATGTTGGACAGGGTCGAGGTGGTGACGATCGCCGCGGTCAACGGCAGGAAGCCGACGCCGGTGATGATCGGGCTGTAGCCCTTGATCTGCTGAAGGTAGAAGGTCAGGAACAGAAAGACCCCGAAGATGGCGATCGCCGAGAAGGCTACCGACAGATAGGACCCGCCCCGGTTGCGGTCGAGGATGATGCGGAGGGGCAGAAGAGGATGGGCCACCCGTTGTTCGATGATGACGAACATGGCCAGGAGCCCCACGCCGACGAGCAGAGAAGCCACGGTCACGGCGTTGCCCCAACTGGCCGTGGCCGCATGGGAGAACCCGTAGACGACCCCGAACAGCCCGGCCGAGGCCAGGATCGTGCCGGGGAGATCGAGCGGGGGGCGGCGGCCAGCCGAACGGTTCTCGAACAGCACGAGGGCCCCGATCCCGGCGACGGCAGCGAAGAACAGGTTGACGTAGAGGCACCAGCGCCACGACAGACCCTCGGTGAGGATGCCGCCGAGCACCAGGCCGACGGCGCTACCGCCTCCGGCCACTGCTCCGAAGATGCCGAAGGCCTTCCCGCGCTCCGCCGGATCGGTGAACGTAGTAGCCAGCATGGACAACGCGCTGGGCGCCAGGATGGCCCCGAAGACCCCTTGCAGGGCCCGGGCAGAGACCAGCATGGCGAACGAGTCGGCAGCGCCGCCCAGGGCTGACGCCCCGGCAAAGCCGAAGAGGCCGACGACGAACGCCCACTTGCGTCCGAAGAGGTCCCCGATGCGCCCACCGAGGAGCAGCAGGCTGCCGAAGGCCAGGGCATAGGCGGTGATGATCCACTGCCGGTCACTGTTGGCGAAGCCCAAGGCTCGCTGCGCCGACGGAAGGGCGATGTTGACGATGGTGGCGTCGAGCACCACCATCAGCTGAGCGATGGCGACGATGGCCAGGACGAGCCACCGCCTGGGGTCAGCGCCGTCGTCGGTCTTGGCGGTGCCGGAGGTGTCGGCCATGCCTGGCTCCCTTCTCATCTTTCGGGGCGGAGGACTTCTCCCAAACCAAACGGAGGTGATTGCTCCGTTTCTGATGGCAGCCTAACGGATGAACCCGGACTTGCAAACCGGTTCGTTTACCCTCAGAGCGTGCCCTTGCGTCCCGAGCTGACCCGCAGTGACGCCATGCGCAACAGCGAGCGCATCCTGGCGGCGGCCAGGGCCGTCTTCGCTCGCTCCGGCCTGGACGCCAGCTTGGATGGCGTGGCCCGGGAGGCCGGTGTGGGGGTGGCGACAGTGTATCGACGCTTCGCCGACAAAGAAGCGCTGATCGACGCCCTCTTCGAGACCAAGATCGGGGCCATCGTCGCCCTGGCTGAAGAGGGGGTGGCCCACCCCGACCCCTGGCAGGGGGTCTGCCGCTTCGTCATGGGCGCCGGCTCCGAGCTGGCCGCCGACCGGGGGCTGATGACCATCGTGCTCTCCGCTGCCCATGGACGGGTGGCCACAGAACGGGCCCGGAACCGCATCGGGCCGGCGGTCGCCAAGCTGGTCGCCCGCGGCATCGACTCCGGCGTCCTGCGCCCGGAGATGACCACCGCCGACTTCCCGATGATGCAGATCCTGCTGGCCGGGGTCATCGACGCTTCCCGGGAGGTGGCGCCCCAGCTGTGGAGGCGTTACGCAACCCTGATCCTCGATGCCATCCGGGCCGACGGCGTTCCCCGTCCGCCCCTCGAGGAGCCGGCGCTGCGCATGGACGATGTCGACGCCGTCATGCACTGCTGGCAGCCCGGCCGGCGCCCCGGCGCCGAACCTTGAGCGTCCCCCGCCTGATCAGCGGGGCACCTGGCCGTAGGTCTCGTTGACGGCGATGCGCACCACCCGACGCCGCTCGGAGACCATGGCGGTGCGGTAGTCGTCCCAGTCGGGATGCTCACCTTGAAGAAGCCGATAGAGCTCGACGAGCTCCTCGACCGCAGCATCTCGGGGCTCGGCGGCGGTATCGGAGAGGGTGACGCCACCGCTGACCACCGCCCAGGTCCAGAAGTCCTCGGAGGTCACGTGCAGGCTGGCCCGCGGATCGCGGACCAGGTTGCGGGTCTTGGCCCGGTCCGCGGTCACCGAGATCCGCACCCTCCCGTGGTCCGGCTCGTAGAGGTAGTTGATGTTGGACAGCTGCGGTCGCCCGTCGCCGCGGATGGTGGCCAGCACTCCGGCGTGGCGTCCGGCAACGAAGTCGATCAGGGGCTGGTCATCTGCGGTCGGTCGAAAGGGCACGCCCTGGTCAACGCCGGCGCCGACCGGGGTTCTTCCCGTCGCCCGGCAGGCGGACGGCGCCAGGCGGAAGCAGACTGGTCGTTTCCCGCCTCGACGCAGCGATCGACACCATGATGGCCGCCGATCCGTGCCGCCCGCTGAGCGACGCCACCATTCGGGCCACGGCCGCCTACTTCGGTGACGCCCTGGTTCGCTCCCAACGTGGTGAGTGGACCCTGAAGCCGGGCGACGAGACGGCCCTGCTGATCATCGTCCCCGAGGGCGTCCCGGTCATCAACATGGTCGCGGTGGTCCGCTGGCGGGTGCAGGAAGGGCCGCCCGACGGGCTACGCGGTCTGCTCGAGCTGTGCCTGTCCGGGCGAACGAGCCCTCCGCTCACCTGACAGGCGGGGCATGAGCGACGGGCCGGTACCGCCAGACATCGAGGACGAAACGATCCTCGAGGTGGTGGACCACCTCGTCGAAGCCGGCCGTTCCCGCTATCACGGCGTGGGCCTGGTCGCCGCTCAACGGGTAGTCGGTGGCCCCCCGCCAGTGAACGGCCACCACGACCGCCGCCTCCCCCATGGACTGGGTGGCGACGTCCAACAGCCGACGAAGACCGTCACCGTCGAAGTAGTAGGCGACCTCGCTGAGCACGACCAGATCGAACGGACCCTCCGGCCATTCCTCGGGAATGGTCCGCCGTTCGACGGTGACCCCGCTCACAGAGGCGGTGCGCGCCCTGGCCGCCGCCACCGCCGCATCCATGTGGTCGACAGCGACCACGGCATCGCAGCGGGCGGCCAAGCCGACGGTGAGCACCCCGATCGAGCAGCCCGGCTCGAACGCCCGCCGGTAGCGGTCGTCGGGCAGCGACGCCAGGGTGATGGCGTACTTGCGGGCCTCGTAGGAGCTGGTAGCGAAGTCCCACGGGTCACCGTCGCTGCCGTAGAGCTCTTCGAAGTAGGAACGGGGCGTCCGGGTCGCCTCGGCGCCTGGCTGTCGTTGGCCAACGGGGTCGATCACTCGACGAAGATCTCCCAGGTCCGCCAGAAGCGGCGGAGGATGGGCGGAGGAAGGACAGGCAGGCCACCAGCGGTGGGCGTCGGGACCCGGGTCTGGGACCGGAAGGAGGCGGTCGCCCACCGCTTCCGAGCCGTCTGCCGGCGGCTCAGGACCAGGCGCCGACACGACGCCCACGGCACTTCGGTGCCGGCGGGGTCGGCCCAATGCCAGACCCACACCAGGTAGTGCACGCAGGGGGCGCCGGCGGCGGCGGCCACCCTCCGGGCCACGTCACCGGCGGCGTCGTGATCGGGATGACCATCGCCGGTCCACGGGGCGAGCACCAGCGATTGGGGGGTGACCCGCGCTGCGAGCCAATCGGCGAGGGCGTCCTCCTCCTCGGCGACACGCCCGTCGGCCACGCCGAGGCGGAACCGCTGGGCCGGGTCCAGGCCCAGGCGACCGATGGCCTCCTCGGACTCGGCGGTGCGGACTCGACGCAGGTCGTCGGCGTCCCGGTCGTCGAGAGGACCCCACGACGCCTCCCCGTCGGTGACCGCGCACACATCCACCGCTACGTGGCGCTCGGCCAGGAGTTGGAGCAACCCGCCGGCTCCCAACACCTCGTCGTCGGGATGAGGGGCGACGACCACGGCATGATGACGGTCGGGGACGGTCAACGCCTTCAACCGGTGCAGCGGACCGCTGGCCGCCCACTCCCTCTCCGTGCGGCCCAGGTGCCCGGCGCCCACCGCAAAGGTCGGCTCCTCCGAGGGAGCTCCACCACTCACCGTTCGGTCGCCACCAAGCGCCCGAGGGCGGCGGCGTCGCGTCCCCGGTGGTGCTGGGCCAGGTAGGCGTAGAGGTCGGCGCTGCGCCGGCTCTGGGTGGCGTCGAGGCAGATGGGCCGGGCACCTCCGGCCGCCCCGGCGGCGGCCAGCACGTCGACGCAGGACTGGTGCACGGCGTGACGGGTGATCAGCGCCGTACGTCGGGCGCCGTCGACGTCGTCAGCGCTCTGGGCGTCGATCTCATCGGCGGCGCGTCGCAGGGTGGCGCCGGCCGCCTCGAGCATGGCCCACCCCGCCCCGAGCTCGGCCAACTCGGCGTCGCCGGGGTGGCCCCGGCCCAGGTCGTGGCCAACCACGGTGAGCAGCGCCCGGGCTCCACCCCACCAGCAGGCGGCGACACCGACGGCTCCCCACCAGAACCCGACCCGATCGGTGTAGGCCCCTGGTGCTCCGAGGGCGTCGTCGACCTTCACCGCCCGGCCCGGCCAGCACACCCTGTTGCTGGCCGATCCGGCCATGCCCACCGCCGGCCAGGTGCCGTCCACCACCACCACGTCGGTCACGTCCAGGTCGAAGAGACGAACACCGTCGGGGGCGTCGGCCACCACCAGTGCCCGCGACAACACGCCGGCGCCCGAGCAGAACGGCTTGGCTCCCTGCAGCCACCAACCATCCCCGTCGACCGATGCCACCAGCTCCCCCGGCCGCTGGGCGGCCCACACGCCGTAGACCCCAGGACCGGCCGGCGACCGGCCCAGCTCGTCGAGGATGGCCAGGGCGTCGAGGTGGCCTTCAACCAGGCGCCCGACGGAGAGGTCCTCGCCGGCCACGTCGGCCAGGATCTCCATGCGCTGCCAGGTCCGGCCCTGGCCGGGAACGGGCACGCCGCTACCGTGGTCGGCCACCCAGGCCTCGACCTGTTGCCATACGAAGCGCCCAGTGGGATCACTCATCGCCGGAGCAACCGGCCCGAGGCCGCCACCCTCACGTCGAGGTCCCCCTCACGTGGAGGGCTCACGTCGAGGCCGCCGGCAACGGCGTCGACCCGGTGGGAGCGATGGCCGGCGCGGTTGGGGACGCCACCCTCAAGCGGGCGAGGTGGGGCCACTCGGTTGCCTCGAGGCGGTCCAGGTAGGCGGCGAAGCCCGACGGGGCCCGTGACACCCGTCGTGACGAGGTTGTCACGGTCAGGTCGTCGGGCCACACGATGGGCTCGCCGGCTCGGGCCAACGCGGCTACCAGAGCCACGTCCTCGTCGCAATCGACGGCAGCGAAGCCACCGACAGCCAGGTAGCTTTCGGCTCGGAGGCCGAGGTTGGCGCCATGAACGTGGCGGCCATGACGACGCCGATAGTGGGCCTCGGCCCGGCGGCGGAGGGCTGCCGGGCGTTCGGACCAGTCCTCCACGGCGACGGTGCCGGCCACCACGTTGGCCCCAGCTTCGGCGTAGCGGACCTGGAGGTTCAACCAATCGGGGGGCACGACCGAATCGGCGTCGGTCGTGGCCAACCATGTCCCGTCCACACCCAATCGGGCCACGGCGTCGGTCATGCCCAGGAGCCGGGCGGTGCCGACGGAGCTGGATCGGATCTCCCTGTGGTGCAGGTCGAGACCGAGCGTGGCGGCCGCTCCGGCGACCAGGTCCGGGGTGGCATCGGTGCAATCATCGAGAACGACCGACACGGTCACCGCGACGTCGACCGACGTGCACGCCAAGGCCAGGGCCTCGAGGCAACCGAGTATCAGATCGGCTTCGTTCTTGGCGGGTACGACCACACCGATGCGCTGCACCGGAGCAGGACAGCAGGTGGCTCCTGCGGATTCAGGCTGGGGCACAGCATTCCCCTTCGAACGTCGGCGAGCGGGACCGCCGGTTGACCTTCTCGATTCCCGCCCACGGTCGCTCTGAACCCTGATCACAACCATCGAGGCTCGTCCATCTCGTCCTCCGCACGCTGATCACAGGTCGGGCACCACCACGAGGCCTCGAGCAGGGTGCCACAGGCGTCGTGCAGCGGGGGACGGACGGCGCCGTCGGGATCGCCATGATCGGCGCTCCACTGCGTCAACAGGCGCAGCGTTCCGGCCAGGCTCCGACCAGCCTCCGTCAGCTCATAGGCGTAACGAACCGGTCGCTCGGAGTAACGCACGGCCAGCACCAAGCCCTCGGCCTCGAGGTGTTTGAGGCGCTGGGACAGGACATTGGTGGCGATGCCGGGTACGGCACCGGCCAGATCGGCGAACCGGCCAGGCTGAGCGAGCAGGGCGGCCACCACCAGCAGCGACCACCGATCGCCGACTCTTTGCAGGGCCCGATCCAGTGCGGAAGGCCGCGGCAGGTCGGCAGTCACCGCAACAGCATGCCGGTCCTTACCTCACTCCGCTGAGAATCTGGTAACTTGCAATCTACAAGTTACTAAGGAGAGGACACCCCCCTATGACCGTTCTCGAAGAGCTCCAGCAGGCCACCGAACGAGCGTTGCGTAACGCAGGGCCGGCAGTGGTCCGCATCGGGAGAGGACCCGGTCGGGGCGCCGGGTTCATCTTCAGCAACGGGGTCGTGGTGACCAATGCCCACAACCTGCGGGGACCGCAGACGACGGTGACCTTCGCCGACGGTCGCTCAGTGACCGGTGATGTCGCGGCCGTCGACGCCGAGGGCGACCTGGTGGCCATCACTGTGGAGCCGGCCGGGGCCGCCCCTCTGAACTGGGCCGAGGCCTCGGCCGCACCGGGCCAGGCGGTGTTCGCCCTGGCCCTTCCAACCGGCGGTGGCGCCCGCATCACCGCCGGGGCGGTGTCCGCGCTGGGCCGAGCCTTCCGGGGACCTCGCGGCCGGCTCATCGACAACGGCCTCGAGCACACTGCCCCCCTCGGGCGAGGTTCGTCAGGAGGACCGGTGGTCGACGCCGAGGGTCGCCTCGTGGCCATCAGCACCCACCGCCTGGGCGACGGGTTCTACCTGGCCCTGCCTGCGGACGCCGACCTGCGGACGCGCCTCGACGATCTGGCCCGTGGCGATGCTCCGTCGCGGCTGCGCCTGGGCATCGCCCTGGTTCCGTCGCACGCCGCGCACCAGCTGCGATCCGCTGTCGGCCTGCCCGCCCGCGACGGTCTGCTGGTCAGGGGCGTCGAGGAGGGGTCCCCGGCCGCCATCGCCGGAGTCACCCGCGGCGACCTGCTCGTCTCGGCGGGCGACCGTCCCCTGGTCGAGGTCGACGACCTGTCCCAGGCCCTCGACGCCGGCAGCGAAGCCACGTCGTTGACCATCGGGGTGGTCCGAGGGGTCGAGGAGCTGGCACTTACGGTCAGCTTCTCCCCCCCGGAGGCCTGACCGGAGGGCTGACCCGAGGCCTGAAGGGCCCATTTGCGACGCCAGCACCGTGCGCTGGTCGGCGGGGCGGGTAGGACGGAGGCATGACCGTTCGCAGCAGCCCGCCCTTCCGCGCCGATCATGTCGGCAGCCTCCTCCGTCCCGAACGGGTCCACCAGGCCCGACGCGACCTCGCAAACGGGCACATCACCGCCTCCGACCTGCGCAGCGTCGAGGACGGCGCCATCGCCGACGTGGTCCGCATGCAAGCTGACCATTCCCTCCCCGAGCATGGTGCACTACCGAGGGGGTCGAGCCTCGGTCGATGCCGCCGTCTACCCCGAGATCGACGACTTCTGGACCGACCTGTCGGCGGCCTACGCCACCGAGGTGCGGGCCCTGGGAGAGCTGGGCTGCACCTACCTCCAGCTCGACGACACCAGCCTGGCCTACCTCAACGACCCCACACAGCGCCGGGAGCTGGCGAAGCGCGGTGACGACGCCGAGCACCAGCACCTGCGCTACATCCGTCAGATGAACACCGCCCTGGCGGACAAGCCCGAATCCATGACGGTGACGACGCACCTGTGCCGCGGCAACTTCCGTTCGTCGTGGGTAGCCGGGTCACCACCAAGCGGGGTGACCTCGAGCAGGCCGATGCCCTCAAGCGGCGCATCGACGAGGCGGCCAGGTTCGTGCCACTCGACCAGCTTTGCCTGTCGCCGCAGTGCGGCTTCTCCTCGACGCTCGAGGGCAACACCTTGACCTATGACCAGCAGGTGGCCAAGTTGCGTCTGATCGTCGAGGTCGCCGGTGACGTCTGGGGCTGATGCCGTGCGCCGGGGTGGCCCAACCGGGCCCGTTGACTCACGTGCTCGGGATCGGCAGGCCCGAGGCAGGGCCGCCGACCGGACCTGACATGGTGCACCCGGCGATGGCCTTGACGGCCAGGATTCGGCCGACGGAGGCATCCAGTTGGGCCACGGGCAGGGTGCCGGCAGTCACCGCCTCGGTGAGGGCGGTCGTCGCCGCCCCGACGTCGGAGGCGTTGACGAAGACCATGTCGGCACCGGAGATGACGGCTGCGGCGGTGGCCGCCGGCTCGGGATAACCGGCTCCGGAGATGGCGCCTGCCCCCAACGAATCGGTGATGGCCAACCCGGTGAAGCCCAGGTGGACTCGGAGGTAGGCGTAGGCGCCCGGAGCCAGGCTGGCGGGGAGCCCGGCGGTGAGCCCAGGGACGACGGCGTTGCTCATCAGCACCACCGGAGCGCCGGCGGTGATGGCTCGGCTGAAGGGGATCAGGTCGTTGCCTTCCAGTTGGGCCAGAGGGGGATCGCTCGCCGGGTGCAGGTCGGTGTCGGCGCTGACGTGACC
>JALZAH010000517.1 GCA_030948425.1 Actinomycetota bacterium | reverse complement strand
ATCGGGGTTGTAGACGAGCTCCATGGCCCGCCCGCAGAGCACGTAGCTGGGTCGGACCAGGGCGGGGTAGCCGACCCCGGCGGCGACGGCCAGCGCCTCGTCGACGCTCACCGCTGTCCCTCCCGGTGGCTGGGCGATGCCCAGCGTGTCGCACAGCTGGCTCCAGCGCTGACGATCCTCGGCCAGGTCGATGGCCTCCGCCGGGGTCCCGAGGATCAGATCGGGGCTGAGGCGCCCGGCCAACTTCAGCGGTGTCTGGCCGCCCAGGGAGACGACCACCCCTGCCACCCGCCCGCTGGTGCCCTCCACCTCGAGGATGTCGGTGACGTTCTCCATGGTGAGCGGCTCGAAGTAGAGCCGGTCGCTGGTGTCGTAGTCGGTGGAGACGGTCTCGGGGTTGCAGTTGACCATGACCGTCTCGTAGCCCGCGTCGCGCAGGGCAAAGCTGGCCTGCACACAGCAGTAGTCGAACTCAACGCCCTGGCCGATGCGGTTGGGCCCAGAGCCGAGGATGATGACCTTGTCGCGCTCCGAGGGGGCCACCTCGTCGCTGTCCTCGTAAGTCGAGTAATGGTACGGGGTGTGAGCCTCGAACTCCGCCGCGCACGTGTCGACGGTCTTCATCGTCGCCCGCACCCCGTCGGCCAGGCGGGCGGTCCTGACCTGGTGGGCGTCCACCGGCGGCCCCGGGGTCGACCAGATGAACGCCAGTTGCTCGTCGGCGAAACCCAGCCGCTTGGCCCGACGCCACTCCAGCCTGGTCATCGCCGTCGGCCCGGCGACATCGCCCAGGCGCCGACGCTCCTCGCTGACCGCCGAGATCTGGTCCAGGAACCACGGGTCCACGCCACTGGCCCGAGCCACCCGCTCGATGCCGATCCCCCGGCGCAGCGCCGCCTCCAGGAAGAAGATGCGGTCGGGGGTGGGCACGGCGCAGCGGTGAACGAGGTCCTCGTCGTCAAGGGCATCGCGCTCCGCTTCGGCTGGATCGGCGCACAGGCCCAGATGGCCTCGTTCCACCGAGCGCAGCGCCTTCTGCAGCGACTCGGGGAACGTCCGGCCGATGGCCATCGCCTCACCTACCGACTGCATCCGGGTCCCGAGGACGTCGGGGATGCCGGGGAACTTTTCGAAGGCCCACCGGGGCACCTTGGTAACCACGTAGTCGATGCTCGGCTCGAAGCACGCCGGGGTCTGGGCGGTGACGTCGTTGGTGATCTCGTCGAGCGTGTAACCGACGGCCAGGCGGGCGGCAATCTTGGCGATGGGGAATCCCGTGGCCTTCGAAGCCAGCGCGCTCGACCGGCTGACCCGGGGGTTCATCTCGATGACGACCATCTCGCCGTCGGCCGGGTTGACGGCGAACTGGACGTTGGATCCCCCCGTCTCCACGCCGATCCGCCGGACACAGGCGAACGCCGCGTCGCGCATCAGCTGGTACTCGGTGTCAGAGAGGGTCTGGGCCGGGGCCACGGTGATGGAGTCGCCCGTGTGGACACCCATAGGGTCGACGTTCTCGATGGAACACACGACGACGCAGTTGTCGGCACGGTCACGCATCACCTCGAGCTCGAACTCCTTCCAGCCGGCGATGGACCGCTCGATCAGGATCTCGCTCACTGGGCTGGCCGCCAACCCCTCACCGGCCAGGCGCTCGAAGCCGTAACGGTCGACGGCGATACCGGTACCGGCCCCCCCCAGGATGTAGGACGGTCGGACCATGAGGGGATAGCCGATCACCTCGGCCACCTCCATCGCCGCAGCCAGGTCGTAGGCGAAACCCGACTCGGGAACGGCCAGGCCGATCTCGGTCATGGCCACCTTGAAGCGGTCCCTGTTCTCGGCGGTGCCGATGGCGCCGGCGTCCGCTCCGATCATCTCCACCCCAGCCCGTTCCAGCACCCCCCGCTCGTGGAGGGCCATGGCCAGGTTGAGCGCGGTCTGGCCTCCGAGGGTGGCCAGCAGGGCGTCGGGGGCCTCCCGCTCGATGATGGTCGTGAGGACCTCGACGGTGAGCGGCTCGACGTAGGTCCGGTCGGCCAGATTCGGATCGGTCATGATCGTCGCCGGGTTGGAGTTGGCCAGGACGACCCGATACCCCTCCTCCGCCAGCACCCGACACGCCTGGGTGCCGGAATAGTCGAACTCGCAGGCCTGGCCGATGACAATCGGACCCGAGCCGATGACCAGGATCGTCTCCAGGTCGTTGCGTCGCGGCATCAGCGAACCCTGGCCGAGTCGAGCGTTCCGGTCTCCATCAGCACCCGGAACTCGTCGAGGAGATGCCGGGCGTCGTGAGGGCCGGGCCCGGCCTCAGGGTGGTACTGCACGCTGAAGGCCCGCTGATCGAATGTGGCCAGCCCCTCAACCACTCCGTCGTTGCGGTTGATGTGGGTGACCTCGGCCCCCGTCACCGAGTCGGCAGCGATGGCGTAGTTGTGGTTCTGGCTGGTGATCTCCACCCGCCGAGCGCCGACGCGCTGCACCGGGTGATTGCCGCCGTGGTGACCGAATGCCATCTTGTAGGTCCGCCCCCCGAGGGCGCAACCGAGCAACTGGTGACCGAGGCATATTCCGAGGATGGGGACCTCGCCGATCAGGCCTCCGATGGCGTCGATGGCGTAGCCCAGGGCGGCGGGATCGCCGGGGCCGTTGGAGAGGAACACCCCGTCGGGGCGACGGGCCAGGACATCCGCCGCCGGCGTCGACGCCGGCACCACCTCGATGGTGGCGCTGCGTCCCAGGGCGGTGAGGATGGCCGTCTTGATGCCAAAGTCGTAGGCCACCACCCGCAGCGGCCCGGCCCCGCTCTGATAAGGCGTAGCGGTGGTCACCTCGGCCACCAGGTCGATGCCTTCGGTCCCCAACGACGACGACGCCGCGGCCGCGATGGTCGCCTCCTCGGTGGCGCCCGGTCCCTCCAGGGCGCCGAAGGCCCCGGGCATGGATCCCGCCTCCCGGATGTGGCGGGTCAAGCGCCTGGTGTCCACCCCGGTGATCACCGGCACACCGTGACGGAGCAGGAACGCCTCGAGGCTCTCATCAGCTCGCCAGCTGCTCGGCCGCTCGGTCAGATCCCGCACGATCATCCCCCGGCAGAAGGGTCGCCGGCTCTCGTTGTCCGCCTCGGCCACCCCGTAGTTCCCGATGTGGGGATAGGTGAAGCAGATCATCTGCCCGGCGTAGGACGGGTCCGTCAACACCTCCTGATAGCCGCTCAGGACGGTGTTGAACACCACCTCGCCGGTGGCCACCGCCGACCATGCGCCGGGGCCCTCCGTCCATGCGCCGGGGGCCTCCGTCCTGGTCATGGCCCCGGCGGCCTCACCTTCGAAGCGGCTGCCGTCGGCCAGGACGAGCAGCGCGGCAGGGCGACGCTCCGTGCGATGTTGCCTGAACGCCATCATCTGGTGGCTTCCCCATCGCGCACCACGGC
>JALZAH010000134.1 GCA_030948425.1 Actinomycetota bacterium | reverse complement strand
TCCCACAGGCGCCTGACACTGCCCACGGGCCGACGGGCCATCACCGCGGCCAATACGATCGATGTCGGTCATGGGATGCCTCTCAAGCTCGACGTTACCAGGTGGTTCAGACTCCTGGCCGATCCCGCAGCCCGCCCAACGCCCAGCCTAGCTCTGGCATAGCTCAGTCAGCCGGCGCGCTCGGTGGCGCCGGCGCGCTCGGTGGGATTCGAACCCTCAACCTTCTGATCCGGTATCAGCGATCCTCGGCCGTGCCCGTCCGCACGTCGGCCTCGCCTCGCTGGACGCCAGGCCGCTGGCGTTGCGCGATACCCCGTCCTGTGGTGCGTTGCTGTGTTGACCGGATGCGGACCCGCGGCTCTCCGCCATTGCTGATGAGTCCCCCCTCTGTTGTCACGGGCCGCTCGAGCTCGGGCCGCCGGGGCGAGGGCGCCACCGGCGGCTCTCGAAGTCGGCGACCGATGACGACACCACCCTCGCGCCGTAACGCTTGTGCTTGCTTCTCAACCTTGGGATGGGTCAAACACCCTGTGCCACTGACGACCCGCCACCACGGCAGGCCCTCGCCGTCACGGGCCAGGAACTCGGCGATCGCCTTGGCCCGAGTCGGGTAGCCGGCCTGGGTCGCCACCCACTGGTAGGACACAACCGCTCCCGCCCCAACGTCGGCGACGACCTCAGCGACCGCCGCTCGAATTGCGCTACGTCGCCGACTCGGGGTCCGCGTGGTCGCCGACGTGTTGGCGAGTAGTCGTGGAGGTGCGCGAGGGAGCCGGGGCTGATGCGGTGCCGCTCGATGATCTGGGCGACGTCCGGAACTTCGGCAGGCATGGGCCGTCGTCCACCGCACACGATGTGTTCCTCGGCCATCCGACGGGCCGTGAATTCCGACAGTCCCAGTCGTCTCGATATCGCAGGTATCTCGCGCGGCGCGTCGTCAGACACGCCCCCATCGTATGGAAAATTGCCGGCGGCGGTCCGAGGCGGCCGCCGCGCCAACACGCAGGGAACCCCTTGGCCGCCAGGGGCAAATTGACATGCCCGACAACCCGACCCGAGACCGGCGCGGTGCGAGCGCGAAGTTCACCCGAGGAGACCGTCGACACCAGTCCCGATAGGACCGGGAACGACATCGCTCGGCGCCGGCACCGAGGGGCTGCCAGGCCCTACGGCTGCTTCAGAGCTCCTGTGGCTTTGCCGATGTCGGCCGACCAGGCCGAGGCCGCGTAGGCACTCGCCCCGCGGGCGATGGAGGCGGACGCACCCGTCGGATCGAGAACGGCCGAGGCGAAGATCTCGAGGCACCAGGCCAGGCTGGCGATCTCACCACCCGGAGAGACGACGATGTCCTCGCCGTCCCGGCGCACCGACGGTGTCCGGTGCCCGTCGCAGCCTTCGTCGTCATCGCCGCGGGCTCGGGCATGGGTGCAGGCCTCGGCAGCGTGGAGCTCACCGAGGTCCGCGAGCACCTCGCGAGCCACTTCGGCGGGATCCGAATCCGGCTGGCTGGCCGCCAGCAGGCCGGGATGGTGGATGGCCGAGATGAGGACCGCCAGCGAGGCGCCCCACCACTCAACCTCTTCGAGGGGAATCCCCAGCTCGTCGTCGACGACCTTCCAACCCAGCCTCATGGGCCCGACCTCCTTGTCCGGATTTGCCACGATGCGATGGCCGCCCCGACAGGGGCAGAGAGGGCCATCGCATCGCTGTGCGCGACCGGCTCAGCGCGGCCGAGGTGGGTCAAGACACCCGACGGCCCTAAGGGGTCAACTCTTTGCCTGACGCCGCCGGCTGGCAGCAGAGCCGGGACGGGCGCTCCTGTCTGCCGATCCGTCTGCAACTCACGGAGTGTTGAGAACACGCTGGTTGAGCACCGACGGGTTGCCTGACGACAGGGAGGGCCTTTGGCCGGACTTGGCGCAGTTTCGCTCACGCCTCCAATCTCTCTTGCGACCGCCAGGCTGCCCAGCCTTTCCTGATGCCGTAGGTGCCATCATGAGTAGCGGCACCACAGTGGCCACCAAGTCGTCCACTGACGCGGGTTAGCAGCGGCCCGGTAGCCGTCCCATCCACCGTTGGGCACTACAGACGTCAGTCCGGATGCGGGGCCTGTGCCGCTTGACTCCCGTCCGGTTGGCTCTTGGCCACCCGCTCCGCGATCAAGGCGTCCAGATCGGTCTGGGTCATGGTCACGGTCTGCTCTTTCGGTTTCGCCGCGCCACTTACGCCCTCGGCGATGCCCTTTTCAAACTCGGCCTTGGCCGAGCCAAGCGAGCGGGCCAGCTTGGGCAGACGAGTACTGCCGAAGAGCAGGGCGACGATGGCAAGGATGATCAGGATGTCGGGGCCGATGATCTCGGCCACCAACGGCACGGAGTTCAAGACTGCTCCTTTGCGAATGACGATGTGTGGTCGGTCTCCCTGGACCTCGAGAGCGACGAAACGGGATTCGCGTCGACAACAGACGGGCGGCCACCCGCTGGCGATCCTTCCACGGAACTGGGCTCGGGCGCCGTAGCGGCACCGCTGTCGGCGCCCGAGGCGGTCGGCGCGCTCTCGACCGTCGGTGGGGAAGGTTCGCGCATCTCCATCGACGCGGCGCTGTGCAACTCCTCCGACATGCTCGCCGACCATTGCCTCGCCTCACCGAAGAACCGAGCCGCGGTGCGCACGGCATCGGGCAACTTGTCGGGCCCGAGGACCACGAGCGCGACCACCATGATCACCAGCATGTGCATGGGCGACAACCCGGCAGGCACGCCTACAGGATAGGCCCGGCGCAGGGTCTTTGGCGGTTCGGGCTCGGATGTCCCGGTTCACGCCGGTCTCGTCGACGACCTCTGTCATTTCCACATGTGCCCCGCCTTGGGCCCCACCGCGGCATTCGGGCGCATACCTGGCCGCCGCCGACCGCCACGGCCCGAAGCCGACGTCCGATGAGCCTTCGCCCGGTGGCCATCCAGACCGATGTGGTCCGAGACGAGACTTGCCCGGTCACAGGGGTCATCCAAGTATCGGCGCCAAAGTGGCCAACGATCGGTCCACTGACACGCATTAGC
>JALZAH010000478.1 GCA_030948425.1 Actinomycetota bacterium | reverse complement strand
ATCGGGTCCCTGATCATCCACATCGGGGCCAAGCTCGCCATCACGCGTCTGGCCCTCTCGCCCCGCAGCCCCGACCTGGCTGTGCCCCGCGACACCGACCATCTCGGTCGGCGCGGGTTCCTCGGTGCCCTGGCCGCCACGTCGCTCGCACTTGTCGTGACCACCGCCGGTGAGACGTTCCGGCCTCTCCGGCGCCTCGGCATCCTCGCCCCTCGCGATCCCGATGTCGGGTCCCAGGGCATTCCGGTCAACCGCCCGGCCATCGAGGCTGCCGTCGTCGCCCTGGCCCGTGACCCGGCGTACCGGCTCACCGTCGACGGCAAGGTGGGCAAACCGCTAAGCCTGTCGCTCGACGACCTGCGGGCCATGGCCCAGAACCAGGCCACGCTGCCCATCTCGTGCGTCGAGGGCTGGAGCGCGTCGGCAACCTGGCGAGGGGTGCGGGTACGCGACCTCCTGGCGGCCGCGGGCGCCTCTGACGAGGCCAGCGTGGTGGTCGAATCGTTGGAGCCTCGCGGCGTCTACCGCACCTCCAACCTGAACCACCTGCAGGCGGGCGACGCCGACACGCTGCTCGCCCTCGAGCTCGACGGCCAGGTGCTCAACCTCGACCACGGGTACCCGGTGCGCCTCATCGCACCGAACCGGCCAGGTGTGCTGCAGACCAAGTGGGTCAGTCGACTGGCGGTCACATGAGCGAGGACAACGGTACCTCTGAGGAACACAGCAAAGCAGAGGCCCGCAAGACCACGGGCGGGCCGTTGTTCTGGATCGGCGTGGTCATCGGTTGGACAGTCATCATCGTCGGCATCCGCGGACTGCTGCACGACCACGTGGCCACGAACCCATCGGTCGTCGCCCGTTACGTCGTCGAGGCGGCGCTGATCCTCGACCTGGTCGTGGCCCCGATCGCCTGTGCCGCAGGCCTGCTCATCGCCCGCCTGTTCAAACCGCCGTTTCGGGCCATCATCGGCGGTGGCCTGGTCGCCAGCGCGGTGATCACCATCTACAGCTATCCGTTCGTCCGGGGCTTCGGACGGTCGCCGAACCTTCCCAGCGCCCTCTCCATCAACTACGGGCGCGGCCTGTTGATCCTGCTGGTGGGGATCTGGGCGCTGGTGGCCGGCCTGTGCGCATGGGCCTTCCGACAGGCCCGGACGAACGCCTCACACGCCACCGTCTGACCCGCGGCCGCCACGCCGCGCAACTGGGCCAGAGTGGTGAGGTGCCTGCGGAGACCACTGTTGGCCGCGGCGCAAGCATCGAGGTGCGGGGCCTGCGCCACGGTTACCGCTCGGCGGCCGGCCAGGTGCGGGTGCTCGACGGTGTCGACATGGCGGTGGCCGCCAACGGTTATGCGGCGGTCACCGGCTCGTCGGGGGCGGGAAAGACCACGTTGCTGGCCATTCTGGGGGGATTGGAACGAGCCCAGGCCGGGCAGGTGGAGGTGGGCGGCCGCGACATCGCCGGCCTGACGGGTGATGATCTGGCGGCGTACCGACGGACGACGGTGGGCTTCGTCTTCCAGCATTTCGGTCTCCTCGACACCTTGACGGCAGCCGAGAACGTGGAGCTGGCGTCCACGCTCTCCGGGCTGCCCGCCCGCAAGAGGCGGGTACGGACAGCCGAGGTACTCGACTCGCTGGGCCTGAGCTCTCGGGCCGGTCACCGCCCCGCGGAACTCTCGGGCGGCGAGCGCCAGCGGGTGGCCATCGCCCGCGCCCTGGTCAACCGGCCCAGGCTTCTCCTCGCCGACGAACCCACCGGAAACCTCGACGACGAGGCCGCCGCCATGGTGGTCGAGCTCCTCGAGAGGCTGCGGTTCGAACACGGCTGCACGTTGGTGGTCGTCACCCACAGTCGAGCCCTCGCCGCTCGCGCCGAGCAGCGCTTCGGCATCGAGGACGGGCGAGTGGTGCTGAGCGACCACGGCATCGAGGCCGACCGTCGCCGCCTGGCCAGCCGACCCAGGCCGGTCGTATGAGCTGGCGCGATGCCGCGGCGCTGGCGGTGAAGAACCTCCGCCGACGGTTCGGACATTCGATCCTCACCGTCCTGGCGGTTGCCCTCGCTGCCACCCTGCTCACCGCCCTCGTCACCATCGCCGGTACCGCCCGTACCCGGGTGCTCAAGCAGCTCGGCGACGGGGGTCCCCTGGCCGGGATCAAGGTCTCGGCCGCCGAGCCCGACCCCTCCCAGCTCGACAACGACGATGCCCGGCCGGGGCCGCCCAAAGATCTCGACGAGGCGGCCCGGACCCGTATCGCCCGCCTGCCGGGCGTTGGTTCCGTGGTGCCGATCGTCACCACCCAGATGCGGATCGTCGCTCCCGATCCGCCCGTCGACCCCAAGGTGCTGGCAACCCTTCCTCCACCCGCACCCACGACGACCCGGCCGGGTTCGTCCGGCCAAGACGGCGACACGCCGTCGACGGTGACCGTCCCTGGCGGGATCCCTCCCCCCGGACCCTTCGGCGACAACCTGGTCGGTGTCGACCTGGCTCGCGCCGACCAGCTGCCGATCACCGTTCTGGCCGGTCGCCTGCCGGCGGCCGGCACGCTCGTCGAGGTGGACGTGACCCAGGGCTACCTCGAGCGCCTCGGCCTCACCAAGAAGCAGGCCGCCGCCGTGGTGGGCACGGAGATCACCATGGGGG
>JALZAH010000459.1 GCA_030948425.1 Actinomycetota bacterium | reverse complement strand
TTGTCTAGGGTGGGGGACCTTGATGCTCGCCCGTTTCACCGTGGACGCGGTCACCCGGGTGGGGGTGGTCGGCGGGGAGTTGGTCGCCGACCTCTGTGCTGTCGATCCGACTCTGCCCGCCGATGTGGGCGAGGTGCTCACCGCCGGGCGGCTGGACACGGGGCTGCTCACAGACATCGAGCGCCGGGCGCCGAGGTACCCGGTGTCGGAGGTGCGCCTGGAGGCACCGGTCGGCACGCCGCCGGTCTTCCTCGCCGTCGGTCTCAACTACCTGGCCCATGCGGCCGAATCGGCCATGACCGCGCCCGCCGTGCCGATCATCTTCAACAAGGCGATCACGTGCGTGACCGGGCCCTACGACCCCATCGAGATCCCTGCCTCCGCTCCGACACGGGTCGACTACGAAGGCGAGCTCGGCGTGGTCATCGGCGCCCGCTGCCGCGGCGTCCCCGCCGAACGGGCTCACGAGGTTGTGGCCGGCTATGTGGTGGTCAACGACGTATCGGTGCGCGACTGGCAGTTCGCCACTCCCACCTGGATCATGGGAAAAGGCTGGGACACGCACGGGCCCGTCGGGCCGTGGATGTCGACCGCCGACGAGGTGCCGGATCCTCACGACCTCCGCCTTCGCACCTGGGTCGACGGCGAGCTGAGGCAGGATTCCTCGACCGCCGACATGATCTTCGGGTACCGCGAACTGGTCGCCCACCTCACGACGGCCTTCACCCTCCTGCCCGGGACCATCATCGCCACCGGAACCCCGGCCGGCGTCGGCTTCAGCATGAGGCCACCCCGGTACCTGCAGCCGGGATCACGGGTCCGGATCGAGATCGACGGCATCGGCGCCATCGACAACCCGGTTGTCGCAGGGCCTCAGCGAGTGGCTTCGGCGAAGATCTTGGGGCCGAGCTGACGGAGAAACTGTTTTGCCCGGGATTCCCCGACCCCACGGAAGGCGATCTCGAACTCGCGCGCGGCCGCCTCGGCCATCTCGGTCAGGCAATGGCGGGCAAAGTCCACGCTTCCGCACGCCTCCATCATCGCCCGCACCGTGTTGGCCGCGTCCTCGGTTCGATCCTTTCGGTCGCGGGCGAGGAAGCGCCGCAACGTCTCCCGCTCCCGGCCGTCGACGTGGCCGAGGAGGTGGACGAGCATGAGGGTGCGCTTACCTTCCAAGAGGTCGTCGTTGCCCCCGCGCCGGGAGCCCGGCTTGCGGCCACAATGGCCGGTGAGGTCGTCGCGCAGCTGGAAGGCCCCCCCCAGGTTGAACCCGAAGGGGATGAGTACATCGAGGTCGGCTCGGCCCCGGGTGCCGATCAGGGCGCCGATGCGACAGGGCCCAATGGCGGTGTACCAGCTGGTCTTGTTGGTCACCATGCCGAGATAGTCGCCGTAGTCCAGGTCGAGAAGGTTGCTGCGCACCCAGCCGAGGTCGGTGGCCTGGCCCTCGAGGGTGCGAGCCACGACCGCGTCGAACTCCTCCAGGACGAAGGGCCTGACTCGCCGGGGCATAGTGTTGTCGTCGTTGATGAGGGCACGCTGGCTGGCCGACGCCAGTGCACTGCCGCTGGTCATGGCGAGGGCGCGGCCGTGCTCCATGTGAAGGGCAGGGCGATGCCGGCGCTCGTCACTTTTGTCACCGATGTCGTCATGTACCAGGCAGGCGTTGTGAAACAACTCGAGAGCGACGGCGGCACCGAGGGCGTCGTCGGTGGTGCCGCCGAACGCCTGGCAGGTAGCCAAGAGCAGCGCCGGGCGCACCCCGGCACTGGCCCGCAAGGGGTACTGGGGAAGAAGGTTGTAGAGGTGACGCCGGGGTTCCTTGGATGGCAGCCGTTCGAACAGCTCGGCCATGGTCATGGCCCGGTACTCGTCGAGCATGCGGTCGACGTCGACCCGAGTGCCAGCCATCACCTGATGGGCACTAGACGACGTCGACGGTGACAGTGGCCTGCACTGGGGGCGGGCCATCGGCTTCCAGGGAGCCGACGTACCGTCCGGTGGGTGCCCGAGCCGGGACCTGCACGGTGACGACGAGTTGGCACTGGCCCCCGGCCTCGACGTCGATGTGCTCGGAGCCGACGGTCACCGCATCGGCGGGGATGGGCCTGCGTCCGGGCGCCACGAGGGGCGACGACTGGAATCGCAGGCCGCAGACCTCCTCCTCGGTGCTGTTCTCGACGATCATCAGCACCTCGACGGAATGACCCCTCGGCACCCGGCCGGCGGCGACGATGCCCGGTGGCGCCAGCGCCGAGGTCCCCGCACGCAGGCCCTGGGATATCTGGTTCCGGGTTCCCTCGGCGACCCCCACGACCACGTCTTGGGCAAGAGAGAACATTCCCTTGATCAGGTGGCGAGCCTCGGACACGTGGGCCGATCCCGCCGCACGCACGCCCGGTGGTGTCGATCGGTGGGCGGCGGGGGGCTTCACGCGGACACCCATGCCCTTCGACGGAAAGTTGACCAGTGGCCCGCGGGCCCCTTGTCGGGCCTTGTGGGCGACGGCCGCCAACTGGGCCTCGGCCAGGGCTGCGGTGAATTTCATCTTGTCCCTGAGATCTCGGTTCACCGTCCTCCTCGTTCGCTCACAGGTGCCCGGCGCCGATGACGTGATGGACATCGGCGTTCTCCACCGCTGCAGCAGCCAGCATGCCGGACATGACGGCAGCCTCCACACAGCCGAGGTCGAGTCCGCACCGGGTCCAGTCGCCGGCCAGGAACAGGTTCTCGTAGCCACTCTCGTCCGGCGCCAACCGGGTCCTCCCCGACCCCGGGACCGACAGCACGTACCGCTCCGAGGGGTCAACGTTGGCCCGGAAGAACTGGGCGTCGAAACGCTCGTGGCCCACCCCGCCCGAGGGGTCGACGAGAAGGTCCCAACGGAACTCGTCGGGGTAGCGGGAGACCGCTCCCGGCCAGATGTGGAGGGCGTGGTGCCGCAGGAACCTCTCGGCGTTGCGCTTCACCACACGGTCCCAGTCACTCTGACACTGGCGTTTGCCGGGGTCGACACCGGGCAGGACGTTGCAGAGGTAGGCGATGGCCCGAGGGCGGTGAGCGTCGGGAAAGTCCTCCACGTCGATGAGGTGGGACATGTCGGCCCAGGTGTCGAAGGGCTCCACATACCCTCCCGAGGTGAGGAACCGCAGATTCTCGGCCACGTCGTCGGGTCGGACACGGGAGCCGGCGGCGCCCAGTTCGCCGAAACCCTCCCCCAGCCAGAGCTGGAACGCCTGCGTGGCCACCGTCTCGACCCTGTCCACCATCCATTTCCACTCCGGATGGTCCTTGATCAAGTCGGCGCAGAGTGTGGGCAGGACCCCGATGGGGATGCCGAGCACGACTTTGTCGGTGGGCCCCACGTCGAGCACCCACGGGTCGTGAGGGGCGTCGATCACCGATTCCTCGAGCGACGAGGGATCGTCGATGTCGAGGAGCGGCCGGGCCGGCCAGCATGGTCGGCCCTTCACCGTTACCAGCGGCTGATAATCGCCGGCGTCGGGGACCTGGCGATCGAACTCGATGGCCTCGATGAGGTGTGGGTCGTCGCTGGCAACCCTGACGCGGGTCGCCCGCTGGAAGAACTGGAAGTCGACACCGCGCTGGCGGAGCACGAGGTACAGA
>JALZAH010000431.1 GCA_030948425.1 Actinomycetota bacterium | reverse complement strand
GGGTGACGAACGCCACGATGGCCTGACCGGTGGTCTCGTCCTTGGCACCAACCACGGCGGCCTCGGCCACGCTCTCATGGTCGACCAACGCGGATTCGACCTCGGTCGTCGACACCCGGTGCCCGGAGATGTTCATGACGTCGTCGACGCGACCGAGCAGCCAGAAGTATCCGTCGTCGTCAAGCTTGGCCCCATCGCCGGCGAAATACTTACCGGGGAACCGGCTCCAGTACGTCTCCTTGTACCGCTCGGGATCGCCGTAGATGCCGCGCAGCATGGCCGGCCAGGGCCGGTCGAGGGTCAGGTAGCCACCGCCGACGGGGACATCGGCTCCCTCGTTGTCCACCACCTGGGCGGAGATGCCCGGCAGCGGGAAGGTGGCGGAGCCGGGCTTGAGGGTGGTGGCGCCGGGCAGGGCAGAGATCATGATGGCGCCGGTCTCGGTCTGCCACCAAGTGTCGACGACAGGGCAGCGCTCTCCGCCGATGTAGTGGTAGTACCAGATCCACGCCCCGGGGTTGATGGGCTCGCCCACCGACCCGAGGACCCGCAAGGACGACAGGTCGTGGGCTTCGGGGTAACGGGTCCCCCACTTCATGCACGCCCGGATGGCTGTCGGTGCGCAATACAGGATCGACACCTTGTACTTCTCGATGATGGACCACCACCGGTCCTTGTCGGGATGGTCGGGGGCGCCCTCGTACAGGACGCCGGTAGCCCCGTTGGCCAGAGGGCCGTAGACGATGTAGCTGTGTCCGGTCACCCAGCCGATATCGGCGGCGCACCAGTAGACGTCGGTGTCGGCGTGCAGATCGAAGACGTTCTTGTGGGTGTACGCCACCTGGGTCAGGTAACCGCCGGTGGTGTGCATGATGCCCTTGGGCTTGGCCGTCGTCCCGCTGGTGTAGAGCAGGTAGAGCAGGTCCTCGGAGTCCATCTGCTCCGGTTCGCAGTGCTCGTCGGCGTCGGCCATCAAGTCGTGCCACCAGTGGTCACGACCCTCGGTCATCGACACCTCCTCATCGACGCGCTTGACGACGACGGCGGCGGTGATCGAGGGGGTGTCGGCCAGGGCCACGTCGACGGCCGGCTTCAACAGGTTGGCCTTGCCCTTGCGCCATCCACCATCGGCGGTGATGACCACCTTGGCGGCGGCGTCGACGATGCGGTCCCGGAGGGCATCGGAGGAGAAACCACCGAACACGACCGAGTGGGCGGCCCCGATCCGGGTGCAGGCCAGCATGGCCACAGGCAACTCGGGGATCATCGGCATGTAGATGGCCACCCGGTCGCCGCGTGCGACACCGAGAGCCTTGAGGACGTTGGCGAAGCGTTCGACGTCGGCCAGCAACTCGGCGTAGGTGATCGTCCGGGTGTCTCCCGGCTCACCCTCGAAGTAGTAGGCCACCCGTTCGCCCCGACCGGCGGCTACGTGACGATCGACGCAGTTGACGCTGACGTTCAGCTTGCCGCCGACGAACCATTTGGCGAACGGAGCCTCCCATTCACAGACGGTGTCCCACTCTCGGTCCCACTCGATCAGATCGGCGGCCTGGCGAGCCCAGAAGCCCTGCCAGTCGGCGTCGGCGTCGTCGTAGACCGTGGCGTCCACCACCAAGGCGTCCTTCTTGAACGATTCGCTGGGCGGGAACGTGCCGCCCTCGTTCAGATCCAGCGCCTCGATGGCGGTGCTCGTGTCGTTGTCAGCCATGGTCGACCTCCCCCGTTTGTCCGTTGCCCTCTGTTCTACCCGAAGCTGACAAAAGAGTGCCCATCGGCCGACGGTGGGAGGGCCAGGAGGACCAGCTGTCCGCTCTTGGCCTGGTCGTCAACATGGTCACCAGCCGTGGCTCAAATCCAGACAGCGGTTGACTCTCAGTCTCCCTTCGGCAGTGTCGTCGCTGACCACATGGTGGTTAGCCGAACCACAAGTGGCATCTTCCGCCGGTGGCAGGTCGAGCCTGTCGCACCGCTCGGCCTACATCCGGCATCTCATGCTCTCCACTACGGCAGCGCCTGCTTTGAGGGCCTGAAAGCCCACCGGGGCCCCGACGGGCGGGTACGAATCTCCCGCGCCCCGGCCCACGCCGCGAGGATGCGGGTCAGCGCGGACCTTCTATGTTTGCCGGTGCCGGGCGCCGAGCTGGTAATTGAGATGATTCGCGCCGCCGCCGGGGCCAACATTGAGCACGTTCCTGATCTTCCGGGAGCGCTGTACATACGACCGACCCTGCTCGGCGTCGACGCCAACATCGGAGCCGCTGCCACGCCATCGAGCGAGGCTCTGCTCTATGTCATCTCCAGCCCGGTCGGTTACTACTTCGACAGCACTCGGGCGTTGACCGTGGCCGTCGAGACCCAGCTGCCTCGCTCGACACCCCACTTCGGGCAGGTCAAGACCGGCGCTTGCTAACTAACTACGCCATGGCCCTGGGTATCACGATGCGAGCGCGAGCTGCCGGGGCAGACCAGGTCTTGTTCGCCCCTGGTGGGAGCGTCCAAGAGACGGGGGCGTCCAACTTCATGTTGCTCGACGACGCGCGATTGGTGACCAAGGCGCTGGATGGTTCGTTCCTCGTCGGCGTGACGAGAGATTCGGTTCTCGCCCTGGCTCGGGAGCCCGGCTACCGCGTCGAAGAACGCGACATCACGGTCGACGAGCTGTTCACCTGGGCCGCCGAGGGCGAAGTCGCCCTCGTGGGCACGGCTGCGGTCATGGCCGGCGTGGGCAGTTTCCTCCATGACGGCAACAGCGTCCAATTAAGAGACGGGACGGTCGGGCCGAACACGCAGCGTCTACGCCAGGCCCTCATCGCCGTACAACGGGGTCAGGCGCCCGACCGGTGGGGATGGACCAATCCGGTCGAGCAATGAGCCAGTAGAGCCAGAGGATACGGAGCGGCACCAGCGGTGTCCGCAACCGATGGGCTTGCGGTGACCCGATCAGGCGGACTGCTGGAAGACCGCCTCCTCCAGTCGAGCTAGGCGGTCGTTGACGCCACCGCCGCTGCCCTGCTCCTCAGCGTGGAGTCGATCGAGTGCCCAGAGGCGGATGA
>JALZAH010000410.1 GCA_030948425.1 Actinomycetota bacterium | reverse complement strand
CCTCTGGGCCGCGGCCGTTGCCGTTCGACTTCGTGAGGGTCTGTGCGGCTCCGGGCCGGCCGAGGCGCCCGCCGTGACTAACCACCGGGCCGGTCGGTTCCGGCGCCTCACGGCCCGGCTGAGCCGGCGCTGGATGGGCCGGATCGGTGTGGGGTTGTGAGTAGCAACGAGCCAGGATTGAACTCCAACCCTGGTCAGGCCAGTGCCCGTCGAGCCGGGAACGACCTTCGACAGCGGCGAGCCGAGCTACGTGACCTGCCCAAACGTCGCCCAAGCGTTCAATCCTGCTCCACTGCTACCGACACCCCCTATTGGTCAGACGGTTGCGCGAGGCAACTACGCCGAAGCCATGGCCGGAAGTTCGGGCACGGGGGGCGGCAGGGGAAGCGGTTCGTCTGGGAAGTCGTCGAAGGCGTCGCGCAGCAGGTTGGCGTAGTAGATGGCACCCGGGGTGAGGACTGGTGTCAGCTCCTCGATCTCGGCCTGGCTCGTTTCGGTCACGTTGAGGTAGTGGAGTAGGCGCGGCGCCCACACCGTGAGCCGGTGGGCTAGGAACGCGACCTCCTCGACCGGCACAGTCCGGTACGTGTCCCTCGAGATCGGGGATCGAGATGCCCAGGCTGGAGTTCATGATGTCGAGGTCGGCGGCCGAGACCGAGCCGCACTCGAGGCCGAGGACCGCTTCCATGGCGGCGCCGTTGTAGTAGTCGCTTCCCATCAGGTGCGCCAGGCTGTTGACAAGAAAAGAGTGGAATATCACCTGGGGCGGCTCGCCGAGCTGCTCCGCTCGTCGGGCGGCGTTCCGATACAACGCCTGCAGCATCCTGACTATGAGCGGCGGCAGTCCCCGGGGGTCGGCCAGGATGGAGTGGGCCATCTCTTCAATGGCTGCGAAGGCGGCGTCGCCGGACGGTCCGCTGGACAGGTCGGGCATGGGCGAAGTGGCAGGCGGAGCCTCGGCCGGAATGCCGAGATCCCGCAGGATCGCACCCCGGGTACGCCTGCAGGCGTAGCCGCGGGCGGCCAGTCGACGGGCGACTCTGTCGGCGTCCCGGCCGGTCGTGGACAGGGACGCCACCTCAGCGTAGTGGTGGACCAGGACCTGAAAATCCGGGGTACCGGTCGGGCCGAGCTCATCGAGGGACCAGCGCTCCAGCTTGCGGGCCGTGACCGGATGGCCCTGTTTGGCCAGGGTTTTCACCAGCCGGATCGTCTGTTGGGCGTTCCGCTTCACGTCGGTCAGGCTACAGAGGGGGTGTGACGCTCTCGGCCGTCAAAGCGGGTACCTGCCCGGCTTTCCCCACCCTCGTCCCGTAAGGTTTCGAGGGCGACTAGCTGTGCGTGGAGACGCCCATAAAGTGTCCAACGAACCCAGCGCCAGGGGATGGGCTCCTTGGCAATCGGAGTTGTGACGTAGCGCACCCCGAGCCACGAAGCGCGGCGTCGATCGACCCGTAACGCTGCGGCGAGCGCATCGGGGATGGCAGCTCCCGGTGACTGCCCGGCCAGGGCGTCATCGACGGCAAGGATGGCCTCGGCGAGTGGGTGTTTCGGGTCGAGAGCGCCGACGGCGACGACGGCTTCGGGGAGTTTCCCCATTGGTTCGAGCGGCCTATCGGGGTCGAGGAGGTGATACCTCACCTGATTGTGGACCGCAGCGGTCAGGTAGCGCTCGATTTCCGATGGTGGCGAGTCGAGTGGCACTAGGTCGACTGTGGTCGGCACCGGAGGGTGCAGGGTGGCGGTCATCGACCCGGTAGCGGTGTTGAGCGTCTCTTTGCTTGAGGATGGTGGTGTCGCTGTGCACGGGGATGGGGGTGGTGTACGACCGAACGACCAAAGGTGGGGGGTGGGTGTGGGATTGGCAGAAGGGCCAAGGGCGCGGACAGGCCCGGCAGCAGAGCTGCCGGGCGTTGTCGAATTGTGGGGTGCGGGGGGTTGAGCGCTGTCGGCGTCAAGGCCCTGCGCTTCGCTACGGTCCCTGCGGGACGGCCCTGACGGGCCGGTCTTGACGCCGCCTGTCAGCTACTGGTGGGTGTCGCAATCCACAGGTGGGCGGGGCGCCCAGCGCTGTCGACGCGCTGGCAGTGTGCTCGGCCGGCGGTGGCCAGTGCGGCGAGGGCGTCGTCGACAGCGGGACCGGGGCGGTTGCGCCCGAGGTGGTCGCGGATCTGGGTGCGGGTGAGGCCGGCGGGGGTGGCGGCGAGGAGGTGGTGGAGCGTCTCGGCGAGGGGGTCGCCGGTGGTCGTGGCGAGGGCCCAGGCGGCGGAGCGGGCCGCGTAGTCCCACACGGCGAGGGCGGCGGCGAGGTGGGCGACGCTGATGGCTCGGGCGCCGTCAGCGCAGGCGTAGATCAAAGCGAGGCGGCAGGTGTGGGCCTCGGCTCTGGCGGCGAGCGCTCCGGCGACGCCGGGGAGGGACGCAGACAGGCGGGGGTAGTGGTCCCACCAGGCGCGGCGCGCCGCGGGGCTGAAGCGGAGACGTCCCGCGGCGCGGGCTGTGGCCAGGTTGGCGGCCAGTCTGGCGGGCATGGTGCTTGCGGCCAGGGGGTCGGGGGGGCCGCCTTCGGGCAGGAGCCGGGCTCGGCGAACCGCGAGGACCAAGAACCGGTTGAGCAGGCCGTTGACGACCTCGAGGCCGGTCAGGTGGTGGGCGAGCTCGACGGCGGTGATGTGGCCGACGACGGCGAGGTGGGCGGCAGACGCTTTGGCGGGGGCGGTGCGGGTGAGCAGGGCGAGGGGCCTGGCGTCCCACGCGGAGCGCAGCACCGGCGAGAGGGTGTTCTGGTCGCGTCCGAGGGCTTTGAGGACGGTGGCGAACTCGGGTTCGAGGACCAACAGCCGCCCGTCGGGGTTGCCCCGGTCGGTCCCGGCCGGGTCTCGCAGCGCCCAGATGAGTCCTTCGCCTGAGGACAGCCCCGTCGAGGTGCGAGCCGCGAAGCCGGGGTCGGTCCGGGCCATGACCGCGGCGACGTGGTCCCACGACGAGCCCTTGCGAGCTTTGGCGGACTCGCCGACGAGGACCATGAACTCATTGGGGTGATGGCGGGTGGCTTCGACTTGGTAGTGGGCGCCGCGGCCCACAGCGGCGCCGATGGCCACGAGGAGCTGGCCCAAGATGGCGACGGGGTCGGCCTCGGTGTGCGCCGCGAGCCCGGCGACGAGCTCGCC
>JALZAH010000394.1 GCA_030948425.1 Actinomycetota bacterium | reverse complement strand
ACCTCTTCCATCCCGATCCGATGGATCTCGTCGGCCGACAGGTCGACGCTCGTGTGGTGGGCCACCAAGGCGGCGTACAGCTCGGGTCCGTCGGCCAGCCATGACAGGCCGCAGTGATCGTCGTCGCGCGACAGCGGGAGCAGCTCCCCGGTCAGCCGTCCGGCCAACCGCAGGTAGGCGGGACGGACCGCCTGCTCGGCAACCTGGCGCAGCGCCACGCGCCATTGGGCTTCGCCGTCCCAGTCGGGCGGGCCCGCCAGGGTGCACACCCCATCGCCGTCGAGCGGCGAGGCGAGGTACGCCTCGATCACGTTGATCGAGCGGGTCACGCAGATGGCCGCGGGCGTGCGGCCGGCGCGCCCACCGGCGAGAAAGCGCTCCGCCGACTGCTCGAGGGCGTCGGGAACGCAGCGGAACCGTTCGACCAGCATCTCCGCCGAGATCGGATCGGGCGCCGACATCACCGGCAGCGATTGCAGAAAGTCCACGTGGAAGCCGGTCATCTGATCAGACGCCAGCTCCACCAGGCGGGCGTCGATCAGGGCGATGGCGTCGCCAACCTCGGCGGTGAGCTGACCATGAGTGATGGCGTCGTCGGCATCGAGCCCGGACCGATCCACGAGGGCCGCCCGCTCCAGGATCGACGCCCACCGAGCGCGGCGGGCGGCGTCGGCCCCCGCCGAGAGCTCCTCGATCCGATCGTCGAAGCGGTGGTCGCCCAGAACGGTGGCCATCGTCGGGCTGGCCTCGAGCAGGGTGTCCCAGTACTCCTCGGCCAATTCCCGCAGTATCTCGTCGGCCACGAGTCGACCGTACTCGGAGCGGTACACGGTTGGTTGCGTGTCATCCGCTCCCGGACCCGGTGCCGTAGAACTCACGCCATGGCACCCAGCCCACGGCCGGAAAGGTCAGCCATGTACGAGCACAGCTGCAAGCGCGCCGGAGCCGAGGGCTGCGGGTTTACGACCACGGCGAGCTCCGAGGACGAGCTACGTCAGAAGGTCACCGAGCACGCTCGCAAGAAGCACAACGTGAAGGTGATGACCGACACGATCTACAACTACGTGCTCTCCTCGGCCAAGAAGTAGGGCCGCCGCTCGGTCCACTCAGTCGGGACCGCTTTCCCGGGTCTTCCTGCCCTCGGCGTCGAGCCAGTCGATGCGCTGCGGATGCTCGGACTCCAGGACCTTGGTGGCCTTGTCGACATCGTCCTTCTCGGCAGCGTGCACGGCCACCAGGACCCCACCGGCCCGGACCGAGTCGTGGAAGGTCAGGTCCCAGTCTTCCTCCAGACTGACACCGGCCACACCGCCCACCATGCCGCCCACACTGGCCCCGGCGACCGAGCCTCCAGCGACGGCGGCCAGAATGCCGGTTCCCACCACTGGCCCCACACCGGGTATGGCGAACGCGGCCACGCCGGCCAGGGCTCCGAGGGTGCCGCCGGCAGCGATGCCGGCTCCCGCCCGCTTGGCGATCTCGCCGGTGGCCTCCAGGTCGCGCAGCCGGGTGTCGGTGTCGTTGCGGGCCTCCTCCACGGCACGACCCAGCAGGGAGATGTCCTCGGCCTCGATCCCCGCCCGACCGAGGGCATCGACGGCTCCTCGGGCCGACTCCATGTCGGCGAACGTCGCCACCACGTTGTGTTCAGCCAGCTGCTTCATGAGTTCGGCCTCCTTCGCTGGGCCCATGGATGGCTACCCGCGGCGGCCGGCCGGGAAACGGTCGGGCCGACCATGGCCGCCCGCTCTAGGCTGACTGTCATCGATGCCGCAGCCGCCAGCGAGAACGCCCCCAGCTTGGCCGACGTCGTCGGCCTGTTGGAACGGGACGGCTTCACGGGCCAGATGGCCGCCCGCCCCGGTGGGCAGCTGATCTGCTTCACGTGCCATACCGAGAGCCACGCAGCCGACGTCGACGTGGAATCCCTGCGCCGCACCGAGGGGGCGTCGGACCCCGACGACATGCTGGCCGTGGTCGCCATGACCTGCCCGCAGTGCGGTACCCGGGCGACGGTCGTCCTCGGGTACGGCCCTGAGGCGGCCGAGGACGACGCTGAGGTTCTCCTCGTGCTTGCCCGTCCCGACAAGCCCTGACCCCAAAGCGTGGAACCGGCTTCGCCGGTCGGTCAGAAGCTGACGATGGTGAAGGTGCCCCACGCGAACAGGGCCCCGCTCACGCCGAACAGCACGACGACGGTGATCCGCCGCGTCGTCGGGCGGTGCACGTAGTCGTCGATGATCCGGCGCAGGCCGGTGAGCCCGTGGGCCAGGGCCAACGCCAGCAGCGACCAGTCGAACAGCCGCCAGAGGGGGTTGTCCCACCGCTCGGCCACGAAGGCGTGGTTCGTGGTCACCACATCGTTGGCGATGTGGGTAATGGTGAAGTGGATCAGAGCCAGGAGCACCAGGGCCAGGCCCGACAGGCGCATGAAGAACCACGACCACGTCTCGAAGCTGCGCTTGCGGCGCGTGACCGTGTCGACCGGGCTCACAGGTGTCCCCGGACAAAGGGGAGCATGATCACGTAGGCCCCGGGAAGACCCAGGACGAGTGTCATGACCACCACCGCGCCCAGTAGCCGTCGCTCCTTGCCGACCGCACCGGGGAAGAAGTCGACGGTGACGATGCGCAGCCCGTTGAGGGAATGGAACACCAGGGCGAAGAGCAGGCCGACCTCGAACACCCGGAGGACGACGTTGCCGTAGACGGCGTGGACGTCGTCGTAGGCCGCAGGCCAGCGCACGAGGGAGACGTCGACGATGTGCAGGAGGAGGAAGAAGAAGACCAGGAAGCCGCTGACCCGGTGCCCCACGAAGGCCCACTGCCCGGACCGGCCCTTGTAGGGCCGAGGAGCGGGAGGGCTGACAGCCTTCACGGGCGGCGATCCCGTCTGCGGTACCAGCGGTCGGCCCACATGGTGGAGCCGGCCACGTACACAGCGAAGGCGCCGATGATCACGGCGATGATGCTCAAGGCGATGACGAACACCGTCTGGGCCTGGGTCAACAGCTCCCCTCTCTTGTTCCTGGCGCGCTGATCACCCTATGGCGTCGTTCAGCGCGACAAGAACGGGGTTGGGCCGATGACGGTGGCGCCCCGCAGGTAGGGCTGCAACACCTCGGGGACGTCGACGGCGCCGTCGGGGCGGCGATAGGTCTCGACCACCGCGGCCCACACCCGGGGGACGGCCAGCGCCGAGCCGTTGAGCGTGTGGACGTGGGCGGTGCCACCGCCGCTGCGCCGGTAGCGGATATTGGCCCGGCGGGCCTGGTAGTCGGTGAACCACGACACCGAGGACGCCTCCAACCACAGATCACAGCCGGGCGCGTAGACCTCCAGGTCGAACGTGCGCGCCGCCGAGGCCCCGAGGTCGGCGGCGCACAGATCGAGCACCCGGTACGCCAGGCCCAGGGCCCGCAGGGGGGCCTCGGCCCGCCGCAGGAGGTCGGCGTGGATCTCAGCCGCCTGGTCGGGCGTGGCGTAGGCCAGGATCTCGACCTTGTCGAACTCGTGGACCCGCAGCAATCCCCTCGTGTCACGCCCGGCCGAACCGGCCTCCCGACGGAAGCACGAGGTGTGGGCCATGAGACGCACGGGCAGGTTGGCCTCGTCGAGCAGCTCGTCGCGTCCGATGGAGGTGAGCGGCACCTCCGCCGTGGGGATGGCCCACAGGTCGTCGCGCTCGAGATGGTAGGCGTCGTCGGCGAACTTGGGCAGGTGGCCGGTCGAGATCATCGTCTCGGTACGCACCAGCGTGGGCGGGCGCACCTCCTCGAAGGCGTCGGCATTGAGGTCGAGGCCCAGCTGGCACAGGGCACGCACGAGGGTGGCTCCGGCGCCCCGGTACATGGGGAACATGGAGCCCGACATCTTCGCCCCCCGTTCCAGGTCGAGGATGCCCAACGCCGTCCCCACGTCCCAGTGGGGGACCCGCTGGTGGTCGCCGTAGGCGTCGGCCTCGAAGCCCTCCACCCGGACGACCACGTTGTCGTCGGCGCCGGCGCCGTCGGGGCTTTCGTCGGCGGGGAGGTTGGGAGTGTGCAGCAGGATCTGGCGGAGCTCGCCGGCCAGAACGTCGGCCTCGGCCGACAGTGTCTTCCCCTCCTCACCGAGGGCCCGGCTCTCGGCCGCCTTGGCCTCGGACCCGGCGACATCGCCCTCTTTTCTGGCCCGACCCACCTCGCCGGACAGGGTCCGCACCGTGGCTCGCAGCTCGTTGGCCCTGGTCATCACCGCCCGGTGACGAGCCTCCAGGTCGGCGGCCCGCTCGATCTCGCCCAGGTCGACGCGGCGTCGGGCCAACCCGGCCTTGACGGCGTCGAGCTCAGTCCGGAGTCGCCTGGGGTCGAGCATCTGGCGCACGCTACCCGCACACTCGGGGGGCTCTGCCCCCGGCACGGTCAGCTGAGCTGGCGCAGCTCGCGTTCCACGTCGGCCCACAGCAAGACGTCGTCGGCGGGCTCGGCCTGCTCCGCCGGGTCGGACGGCGCTCCAACCCCTGGCTTGCTGCCCCCCTCCTCGCCCTCGTACCACCGGAAGAAGACCACGGCGATGACCGTCCAGAGGTAGAAGCCGCCGCCGACCTTCATGATCAACCCGGCCACCTGCTGGTCGGCGAGGGCGCCGATGTCCCAGAGGCGGGGGAACGTCTCGTAGATGCGGTAGAGCGGCTTGTGCCCGAAGGTGAGGAACGAGGCGGGCACGGTGGGGATGATGGTCTGAAGGAACAGGTAGAGCATCTGGGTGGGCGGCCTGGCCCGGGGGACCTCGGGGACGGTGCTGGCCACCGGCATCCACATGAGCAGGGCCGACACCAGCAGCACGGCGTGAGCCACGAAGTGCAGCGAGTGATGCAGCAGGGTGGCTTCGACCACTGCGGGCCAGTGGCTGAGCACCAGGACCAGGTTGAACTGGATGAGACCGGGAACCGGCCGGGCCACCCAGCGCACCACTTGCAGCCGCCGCGTCGGGGCCGAGACGACGGGTTGCCTTCCGGGTGCAGCGTCGACGGCGGGACCGGTTGGCGCCCCACGCCCGCCTCGAATACCCAGCAACCGGCGACCGAGCCACGTCGGCATGCCGAGTAGCAGGAGGGGGGCGGCCACCAGGGTGAACAGGAGGTGCTGCACCATGTGGAAGCTGTAGAGGTAGCCCTCCGCCAAGTCGTGCACCGGCCAGTCCGAGGCCAGCCACAGCACGGCGACACCCGCGCAGAAGAGGAACACCCGCTTCCGACTGGTGGCTTCGCCCCGGGCCCGTCCGAACCGCACGGCGACGAGGTAGGCCACCAGGATCGAGCCGAGTAGAGCCCAGACGTCGAGGTGGGGATGCCACTGGGGAAAGCTCACGGCGGCCAGGGCGCCGGTCATGGTCAGCGGGACCAGTAGTGGAAGGTGGTCAACACGATCGTGAACACGAAGATGGCCAGGGCCAGGCCGAGGACGAACAGTCGGCGGAACAGCCGGCTGTCGAAGCGGAGGTGCATGAAGAAGGCCACCACGGTGGTGAACTTGATGACCGCGAACGTCAACAGGATCGGCACCAGGGCGCTCTTCAGTGCACTGATGTAGTAGACCGCGACCTCGATCGCGGTGAGCACAGCGAGGAACAGGGCGATGAGGACGTACTGGCCCTCGGTGGGGTGCTTGTGGTGGTGCGGCGCCCCGGCCTCGTCGGTGGCCGATCCGACGACAGCGCCGCCGTCGGGGAACGGAGTGGCTTCGATCTCGGCTTCGGTGGCCATCAGAAAGT
>JALZAH010000303.1 GCA_030948425.1 Actinomycetota bacterium | reverse complement strand
GGGCGTGAGGTAGGGGGCATCGGTCTCGACGAGTACCCGGTCGAGGGGGACGAGGGCCGCCGCGTCGCGTACGTCGCCGGCGCTCTTGAACGTGAGGATCCCGCTGAACGACACGTGGGCTCCGATGTCGAGGCACAGGCGCGCCTCGGCGGGGCCACCGCTGAAGCAGTGGAACACGGTGCGCTCGGGCATCCCCTCGGCGGCCAGGACGGCGAACGTGTCGTCCCACGCCTCCCGGGTGTGGATCACCAGGGCCAGGTCGCGTTCTTTGGCCATGGCCACCTGGGCGGCGAACACCTCCCGCTGGGTGTCCCGGGGGGAGTGGTCGTAGTGGTAGTCGAGACCGCACTCGCCGATCCCCACGACCTCGGGGGCGTCGAGTGAGCCGACGATGGTCTCGACCCCGTTGACAGCATCGTGGGGGTGCAGGCCGACGGTGGCCCACACCGTTCCCGGATGAGCCCGGGCCACGTCGACCGCGGCGGCCGACAAGGGCCCGTCGGTGCCGATGCACACCATTCGGGTGACACCGGCGGCCCGGGCCTGGGCCAGCGTGTCAGGGGGGAGTCCGTCGTACTGGAGGTGGCAGTGGCTGTCGGTCCAGGCCATGGCCGGCGGCTACTTGCGCCTGGGGAAGAGCGGGGCGCCCTTCTCCACGGCCAGGCCACCCGGGTAGCCGCCCCAGGCAGCGGCGCCGGGCAGACGCTGTTCGGCGGGCGTGCCCGGTAGGCCCAGGCGTCGCCAGATCTCGGCCGCTGCTCGCGGCACGGCCGGCGAGGCCAGTACGGCCACGATGCGCAGGGCCTCGAGGGCATCGGCCATGACCGCGTCGACGGCGGGACCGGGGTCGGCCTTCCACGGTTCGTTGGTCTCGAGGTAGGCGTTGGTCTCGCGGATCAACCGCCACGTTGCTTCGAGGGCCTCGCCGGGTGCCAGTCGTTCCCAGGCGTCGGCCGTGGCCGCGTAGACCTCGGCGGCCACCGCGGCAAGCGGGCTGTCGGGCCGGGGGGCGGGCCCGATGCCACCACACTTGGACCCCACGACGGTGGTGACCCGGGACAACAGGTTCCCGAGGTTGTTGGCCAGATCGGCGTTATAGCGAGCCACCATCCCCTCGTAGGAGAAGTCGCCGTCGGCGCCGAAGGTGGTGTCGCGCAGCAGGTGGTAGCGCGTGGCGTCGACGCCCAGGTCGTCGACCAGTTGGGCCGGGGTGATCTGGTTGAGCCTGGTCTTCGACATCTTCTCCCCGCTCACCAGCAACCACCCGTGACAGCCGATGCGCGTGGGCGGCTCCAAGCCGGCGGCCATGAGCATGGCCGGCCAGTACACGGCATGGAACCGGATGATGTCCTTGCCCACCAGGTGCCAGTCGGCCGGCCACCAGTGGGCGAAGCGCTGCTCGTCGACCGCATAACCGGGCGCGGTGAGGTAGTTCGGCAGGGCGTCGAACCACACCCAGGTGACGTGGGTCGGGTCCCAGGGGAGCGGGACCCCCCAGTCGAACGAGCTGCGGCTGATGGAGATGTCCTGCAGGCCCTGGCGGATGAAGCCCAGGACCTCGTTGCGCCGGGTGGCGGGGATCACCGCGTCGGGATGGGCCTGGTAATGGTCGAGGAGACGCTGCTCGTAGCGGGACAGGCGGAAGAACCAGTTCTCCTCCTGCATGCGTTGCACCGGCCGCCCGTGGATCGGGCAGTTGCCGTCGACCAGCTCGTCCTCGGTGTAGTACGCCTCACAGGCCACGCAGTAGAGGCCTTCGTAGGTGCCCCGCTCGATGTCGCCGTTGGCGTAGATGGCCTTCAGGAACGCCTGCACAGACACGGTGTGGCGGGGCTCGGTGGTGCGGATGAAGTCGTCGTAGGCGATGTCGAGGCTGTCCCACGCGTCGCGGAAACGCTGGCTGTTGCGATCAGCGAGCACCTTGGGGGCAAGGTCGAGGGCGGCGGCGGCCTGGCTGTTCTTGAGGCCGTACTCGTCGGTGCCGGTGAGGTAGAGCACGTCGTCGCCGAGGAGGCGGTGCCAGCGGCACACGGCGTCGCCGATCACCGTGGTGTAGGCGTGGCCGATGTGCGGCGCGTCGTTGACGTAGTAGATCGGCGTCGTCAGGTAGAACTTGGCCACGTTCGTACCCTACCGAGGAGCCTCGATGTCCTCCGCCGGAATCACCAGGACGATCGACGGCCTGGGCCGCATCGTCGTTCCCATCGAGTTCCGCCGGGCCCTGGGCATCGGCGAACACGCCCTGGTGGAGATCTCCCTCGATGCCGACCGGATCGTAGTCACCAAGGTGGAGCAGGCGTGCGTGTTCTGCGCGTCGACCATCGACCTGCGCGAACACCGCAACCGCCTGGTCTGCGCATCGTGCGCCGTCGCCCTGAACCGAACTGGTCGGGTTTAGGGTCGCCAGGGCGACCCTGACCCGGAAACAGTTGGGTCACACTGGTGCGACCGGGCGGGTGGTCCGGGCGGACGGAGGCGACGTGGCAGGTCTTGTGTTTGCACTCTTCGGACTTGTTTGGCTGGCCGGAATCGTGTTCTGGATCTTCAAGCTGATCGAGGTCGTCCGCATCCCCGAAGTCCAGTTCCGGGCGGCGGGCACGGAGAAGCTGACGTGGGTACTGGTCGTCGTCCTGGCTGGGGTCATCGGCGCCCCGATCTGGCACTTCGCCCGGCGGCGCGACGTCCTCGATGCCGCGGGCCGAGTGCCGAGACCTCCCGCCGGCTGGTACCCCGAAGGGAGCGGGGGGACCCTCCGCTGGTGGGACGGGGTTACCTGGACCGAGCACCGCCACGGTCCGCCGCCGGCCTGAGGGTTCCGCTCGGCGCCCTCAAGCGAACTGGT
>JALZAH010000293.1 GCA_030948425.1 Actinomycetota bacterium | reverse complement strand
AGCGAGGATGGCGCACCCTCTCGATGACGGCAACGACCGCGGTCTTGTCCATAGATGTGGACACGACGAGGCCCTCTCGGACCTTGCGTCGGTCGATGCGAATGCCGTCGTCGGTGCTGTCAATCGGATCAGCCATCAGCTGTTCACCTCACTGGCCTCGGCGGCCTCGATCTCTCGCTCGCGCAGGATGGTGGCGATCCGGGCGATGTCCCTGCGTACGTGGCCCAGGCGGGCCGAGTTGTCCTGCTTGCCGGTGGCCAGCTGGAAACGGAGCCGGAACAGTTCGTCCTTTGCTTCCACCAGACGCTGGTCCAGCTCGTCGAGGTCGAGCTCACGGAGCTCTTTGGGGGCAGCCATCAGACCTCGATCTCCTCCTGATGCGAACGGACCACGAAGCGGGCCTTGATCGGCAGCTTCTGGATGGCGCGCTCCATGGCCGCCCGGGCCAACGCCTCGTCGACGCCACCCAGCTCGAAGAGGATGCGCCCAGGCTTGACGACAGCCACCCAGAACTCCGGATTGCCCTTGCCCGAACCCATCCGGGTCTCGGCGGGCTTGGCCGTGATGGGCTTGTCGGGGAACACCCGGATCCACACCTTCCCACCACGCTTGACGTGACGGGTCATGGCGATACGACCGGCCTCGATCTGGCGGGCACTGACCCAACCCGGCTCGAGAGCCTGGATGCCGTAGTCACCGAAGTCGACCGTGGTCCCGCCCTTGGCCTGACCCGACAGCCGGCCCCGCTGCACCTTGCGGTGCTTGACCTTGCGCGGCATCAGCATGTCAGGCGTCCTTCTGGAAGTGCGGGGTCTCGTGGTGGTCGTCGCGGGTACGACGCTCGATGTCCTCCTCCTCGGCCAGGAGGCGCTCGAGCTCGGGGTCGACGGTGACGATGGGACGGTCGGCCGTCTCCTCGCCAGGAGCAGCGCCGCCCTCGGGACTGTCCTCTACCGGAGGAACGGTACCGTCGGCTGCGGGCACCCCAACCTCGCCCGGCTCACCGAGGTCGGGCCGACGACGGCCCCCGCCGGCGGACACGACACGGCGGGGTCTGCTCTGGCCTGAGGTCTCCCCCACGGCCATGGCTGCCTCCCGGGTGATCTTGTCCTCGGCGGAGACCTTGTAGGGCAGGATGTCGCCTTTGTAGATCCACACCTTGACGCCGATGCGACCATAGGTGGTCTTGGCCTCCCGAAAGCCGTAGTCAACATCGGCCCGCAGCGTGTGCAGCGGTACCCGTCCCTCGCGGTAGAACTCGCGACGCGACATCTCCGAGCCGCCCAGACGGCCGGCACACTGCACCCGGATTCCCAGAGCGCCGGCCTTCTGCACCGTTTGCACGGTCCGCTTCATGGCTCGTCGGAAGCTGACCCGCCCGGCCAGCTGATCGGCGATGCCCTGAGCCATCAGGGCGGCATCGAGCTCCGGCTGCTTGATCTCTTGGATGTTGAGCTGGACCTTGGGGTTGTTGGTCATCTGCGCCAACTTGGTGCGCAGCCGGTCCGCCTCGGCTCCCCGGCGCCCAATGACGATGCCGGGCCGGGCGGTGTGGACGTCGATGCGAAGACGATCGCGAGTTCGCTCGATCTCGATGCGGCTCACTGCGGCGCGCTCAAGCTGACCCATCAGGTAGCTGCGGATCTCCCAATCCTCGATGAGATAGTCCTGGTAGTTCCGGTCGGTGAACCACCGGGACTTCCAGTCCGTGGTGACCCCGAGACGGAAACCGTAGGGGTTGACCTTCTGGCCCATCTACCTGCCATCCTTTGCGTCGTCTGCATCTGCGTCCCCGTCGTCGCCTTTGCCGGCATCGCCGGGCAACTCGGCTTTGGTGGTCTCGGTTGCCGAACCGTCGGCTTCCGCCTCTCTGAGAGCGGCGACGGCCTCGCCGGTCTGATCCGTGATCCCGGCTGCGTCAGCACCGCTTGGCGTCTCAGCCCCTCCCGTGGTCACGCCGGCCGTCGCCGAGCTGTCTTCGGCCCTCTCCATGGCAGCAACCCCTTCGCCGGTGGGATCTACGATGCCGGCCTCCTCCTCGGCGGCGGTCACCTCCTCGGCGGAGCGGTCCCGATAGCGGCGCTCCGAGCGGGGACGGGTGTCGCCGTCGGCTGCCCCCGAGCGGCGGGCTCCGGCAACCCGACGGGATCGCTCGACGAGCTGCTCCGCTCGGCGGTGAGCCTGAAGACGCCGCAGCCGGTCCTCGGGAAGGCGACTGACGATCACGGTGATGTGGGTGGTCCGCTTGCGGATGCGGGTGGCCCGGCCTCGGGCCC
>JALZAH010000292.1 GCA_030948425.1 Actinomycetota bacterium | reverse complement strand
GCATCCTTGCTTGCGCCCTTGATGGCCACCAGGGCCTCCTTGGCCTGATCCGGCCGATCGTCGATGACATGGGCGGCCACTCCGGACTGCACGTTGATCATGGAGATGCTGTGGGCGACCACGTCGTGCAGCTCGCGGGCGATGCGCAGCCGTTCGATGTCCACCTGACGCCGACTCTCCTCCTCCCGGCTCTGCTCGGCGAGCAGGGCGCGTTCCTCAACGCTGGTCACATAGGCCCGCCGGTTGGACACGGCGACGCCGGCGAAGAGCACGGCGGCGACGACGAAGGGGAATACCGGTATGCCGCCGGTGCCCAACGAGGAAGGTTGGAAGGCGGCGGCGGAGGCGACGAGAGCGCCAAGGGTGACGGCGCCGAGGGTCAGGGCCCGGCGTAGGCTGGTGGTGGCAGCGACCGTGTACAGGGCGATCATGGGAGCGACGGCGGCGGAGCCGTTCACATAGCCGAGGCCGGTGTAGACCACGACAGCGATCAGCGACGCCACCAGTGTGGCCACCGACGCCCGCCGGCGGGCGGCCAGGACGAGGCCGGCGGCGGCCACCAAGGCGTAGGCGGCGGCGCCGGGGTGGGGGAGGATCGGGTGACCCTTGACCTTGGCGTTCGCCTCCCCGATGGCGCCGGCCACCAGCACGGCGGCGACCACCAAGGCGGTGGCGCTGTCGACGATCCAGACCCGCCCTCGATGTTCCTCTCGACGAGCCCCGTTGCGCGGCATGGCTGAACGGTAGGCCAACGGTACGGCGATGTCGTCGTCCCCCGGGGGGCCGTCGGCTACTCCGAAGGGAGTAGACGAGGCTACCGCTGCGCCTTGTGACGCATGCAGAACGGTCATCCCTGGGCCGACGACGCCCGCCCCGAGAGCGCTCATGATGACCGGGAGCGTCGTTGTCTGCCATGCGCCGCTCCGCTAGTTCACCCACCAGCGCCGCACCGGCGCCCCGAACAAGGAGAGATCATGGCTCGGCTCACCGCCCTCGTCCTTCGCCACAAGCTCGTCGTCGTCTTCGTGTGGATCGCCCTGGCTGTGGCCGGCGCCATGACGTCGGCCACCACCACGCACCGGCTCTCCGCCGACTTCTCGCTGCCCGGCCAACCCGGATACGTCACCGACACCCGGATCGCCGCCCTCTACCACAACGGCGGCGGCCAGGTACCCACCGTCGTGGCTGCCGCCCTGCCGGCCGGAGCGACGACGGCCGATCCGGCGGTAGCCACCCAGCTGGCGTCCACGTTCGCGGCGCTGCACGGGGCTGCTCCCAGCCTGAGGATCGTCGATCAGGCCACCACCGGCGACCGGCGCTTCTCCACCGCAGACGGGCGGAAAGGCTTCGCCCTGGTCTTCACCCCGCCGACCGGCTCCCCCGGCACAGCGGACATCACCCCCCGCATCCAAGCGGCGGCCTCCGCCGCGGCTCCCCCAGGCTGGCACATCGGCGTCACCGGCATGGCCCAGCTGACCAGTTCGGGAGGCTCCAAGGGAGGGTCCGGAGTTCTGAGCGAAGCCCTCCTGGCCGCTGGGGGATCGCTGGTCGTGCTGGTCTTCGTCTTCGCCAGCTTCTTGGCCGTGGTCCCCCTGATCATTGCCGGGATCTCCATCATGACCACGTTCCTGCTCGTCCTCGGCCTGACCGAGGTCACCAGCGTCAGCATCATCGTCGAGTTCCTCATCGCTCTCATCGGCCTGGGGGTAGCCATCGACTACTCGTTGCTGGTCGTCACCCGCTGGCGTGAGCAACGGGCAAGGGGCGCCGACAACACCACGGCGGTGATCGAGGCCATGGCCTCCGCGGGCCGGGCCGTGGCCTTCTCCGGGCTGACCGTGGCCATCAGCTTGCTGGCCCTGGTCGTCCTTCCTGTGCCTTTCCTGCGCAACGTGGGCGTTGCCGGGTTCTTCATCCCCCTGGTGTCCATCGCCGTGGCCATCACCCTGCTCCCCGTCCTGCTCGCCACGGTCGGGCCCCGCATGGACTGGCCCCGCCTGCGTCACGAGGCGGCAGCCAGCCGGCCGTGGACGGCCTGGGCGCGACTGGTGCTGCGCTACCGCAGGACGGCGGCCATCACCGCTGGCGTCGTGCTCCTGGCTCTGATCATCCCGCTCGGGTCGATCCGTCTGGGCGAGCCCGCCACCACCGCCCTGTCGCAGTCCGGCCCGGCCCACGCCGCCCTCGCCTCTCTGGAGGCCGGAGGAGTCCCCTCCGGGGTGCTCACCCCCATCGAGGTGCTGACCGCGGCCGGCGACGGTGCCCCGCTGGCCGCTCGCCTGGCCAACGTCAAAGGCGTCCACGTCGCCGTGTCACCGCCTGTTGGTGCCTACCGCCAGGGTGGCACCGCCCTCGTCGACGTCCTCCCGGTGGCCGAGTCGAGCTCGCCGGCCGGTCGGGGGACCATCGCCGCCGTGCACGCTGCTGTCGGCGGCGACCCGGCGGTCATCGGCGTCGGCGGTCCTGGGCCATCAGAGGTGGACTTCATCCACGCCGTCTACGGCAGCTTTCCGCTCATGCTCGGCCTCATCGCCCTGCTCACCTTCGTGCTGCTGGCCCGGGCCTTCCGTTCGGTGGTCCTGGCCGCCAAGGCGGTGGTGTTCAACCTGGTGTCGGTCGGCGCCGCCTTCGGGACCATGGTCGTGGTGTGGCAGCTCGGCTACGGCAGTCACGCCATCTGGAACATCCCGGCCACCGGATCCATCACCATCTGGGTGCCGGTCATGGTCTTCGCCTTCCTCTTCGGGCTGTCCATGGACTACGAGGTGTTCATCATCACCCGCATGCGGGAGGCCTACGACGCCACCGGGTCCACCGCCGCGGCGGTGGTCGACGGCATCGGCCGCCCCGGCCGGCTGGTCACCAGCGCCGCACTGATCCTGTTCCTTGCGTTCATCTCCCTGGCCACCGGTCCCGAGACCGACCTCAAGGTCATGGCCACCGGACTGGGCGCCGGCATCCTCCTCGACGCCCTGGTGGTCCGCTGCCTGCTGGTCCCGGCCCTGGTCGGCGTCCTCGGCCGGTGGAACTGGTGGCTGCCCGTGTGGTCGGCCCGGCTGCTTCGGGTCGCCCCGTCGCCGCTCGCCACCGGTGCCGGCGCTCAGTGCGACAGGACGGGGGCGATCTCGAGCACCCGGGGTGATCGCATGGCGTCGTCGGCGTTGGCCGGCGACTGAGGGAAGGCAGAGTACGACGCCCACAGCTTGCCGTTGCCGTCGGCGAAGGTGTCGAAGCCGCCGGGGGACACCGCCGTTGGCGTGCTGGCCAGCAGTGGGGAGTTGGCGGCCTTGTGGCACGGGCCGGCCACCGTGGCGCACCAGGCCACGCCGGTGTCGTAGGTGTTGGACTGCCAGGTCCCGCCCGAGTAGAACAGCCACCAGCCGCCCTTGCCGGCGGCCAGCATGGCCGGCCCCTCGACGATGTTGTGCTCCCACGCCTGGTCGGCGGCGATGAGAGGGGTCGGCGAACCGGTCACCGACAGCCCGTCGCCGGCCAGAGGCTGCTCCCAGATGTTCACCCGAGCCCCAGTGGCGTTGCCGTCGTTCTTCCACAGCAACGCGGATGCGCCGGCTCTGTCGGTGACCACGCTCGGGTCGATGTCACCGCCGAGGGGCGTCTGGCACACCAGGGGCGCCGAGGTGGTGTCGCGGAACGGTCCGGTCGGGTGAGCGGAGGTGGCCCGCCCCAGGCACTCGAGCTTGTTGGCGGCGGCCTCGGTGCTGTAGTACAGCACCCACGTGGCCCCTACCCGGTGCACGGTCGGGCCCCACGTCATGGTGGCCGAGGGCACCGCCCATGCCGGCAGGACGGGCAACGAGTCGGCGACGCGGCGCCAGTGGATCAGATCGCTCGACACCGCGGTGGGCACATTGGAGTTCCAGTCGGTGGTCCAGTACAGGACGTAGCTGGTGTGCGGGTTCCCGTCCACGCCGGCGGGGACGGTGAGCACGTAGGGGTCGCCGACGTCGTTGAGGTCCTCGCTGGTGGCCTCGATGGCCTGCGAGCCGCCCAGGGTGGGAAGGCCGAGACTGCTCGGCTGCCGGGTCGGCGAGCCTGACCGGGTCGGGGCCGGCCCTGACCGCGCCGCCGTGCTGGCTCCCGAGGCAGCACTGAAGCCGCCGGCGGCGCCCGCGGCCAACCTGTGGCGGACACCGGTGGCCCCGACGGACACAGCGACGACGGAGGCGACGACGGCAACGCCGAGAGCCACGCGGAAGGTGCGCCGGCGCAGACGACCCCATGAACACTCCTGGTCGCCCGCTTCGCTGCCCACATTCGCACGGTAGCGGCCCCTCGGATCGTACGGTCAGCGGCACCGGCCCGTCCTACCGGAGGAGACAGGGACGTCCCTTTGAAGGCGACCGGTAGGGTCGGCTCCATGTCCGACTACGAGACCATCCGCCTGGCGGTGGACGCCGGGGTGGCCACCCTGACCCTGAACCGGCCCGAGCGACTCAATGCCTTCACCACCGAGATGGGCGAGGAGATCATCGCCGCCTTCGACCACATCGACGCCGACGACGACATCCGTGCCGTGGTGGTGACCGGCGCGGGCCGGGCGTTCTGTGCAGGTGCGGATCTGGGCGCGGGGGGCGACACGTTCAACGCCATCGGCCGCGCTCGGTCCCAGAAGGGCGACCGGGCCCCTCGCGACACCGGCGGCCTGGTCACGTTGCGGATCTTCGAGTGCCTCAAGCCGGTCATCGCCGCCATCAACGGGCCCGCCGTCGGCATCGGCGCGTCCATGACGCTACCCATGGACGTCCGCTTCATCGCCGAGGGGGCCAAGATGGGTTTCGTCTTCGCGGCACGGGGCATCGTCCCCGACGGAGCGGCCAGCTGGTTCCTGCCCCGGGCGGTCGGCATCAGCCAGGCCCTGGAGTGGTGCCTGACCGCCCGGGTGTTCCCCGCCGAGGAGGCGTTGGGCGGCGGGTTGGTCCGCGCCGTTGTCCCCGGTGACGACCTGCTCGGCGCGGCGCGGGCCCTGGCCACGGAGATGGCCGCCAACGTGGGTCCCGTGTCTGCGGCCATCACCCGGCAGCTGTTGTGGCGCATGCAGGCCGCCGAGCATCCCATGGTCGCCCATCGAGTGGACTCCCAGGCCATCGCCGAGACCGGGGCCATGGCCGATGCCGCCGAGGGGGTCCTGGCGTTCCTCGAGAAGCGCCCTGCCTCCTGGACACTGAAGGTGAGCAACGATCTGCCGGGCGTGTTCCCCTGGTGGGAGGAGCCGCGCTACTGACCATCACTCCGTCGCCGGCTCCAGTGAGCCATGTGGTGGTGTGGCCAAGGTCAACACGTCGGCTGGCTGGGCTCGGCCGTAGAGGAAGCCCTGTGCGTGATCGCAGCCCAGCTTGCGCAGCAGCCCGGCCTGGCGGGGCGTCTCGACACCTTCGGCGACCGTGGTCAGGTGCAGGGCGTGACCCAGGCCGATGACGGCGCGGACCACCTCGGTGTCATCGTTGTCGACGCCCAGGCCGCCGACGAAGCTGCGATCGATCTTGATGGTGTCGATGGGAAAGCGCCGCAGGTAGGCCAGGCTGGACCAACCCGTCCCGAAGTCGTCGATGGCCAGGGTCACGCCGAGCGCCTTGAGGCCGTCGATGCTGCGCCGGGTGCTGGCGCCGGCATCGATGAGGACCGATTCGGTCAGCTCCAGGCACAGCTGGCCGGGTCTCAGGCTGTGCCCGCGCAGCGTGGCGGCGACCCGGTCGACCACCCCCGACGAGGACAGCTGACGGGCCGACAGGTTGACCGACACGCTGGTCGCCGCCGGCCACGACCGGACCCAGCGAGCCTGTTGGGCGCACGCCAGCTCCAGCACCCGGACCCCGAGCGGCACGATGAGCCCGGACTCCTCGGCCACGGCGATGAACTCCTTCGGGTTGATGAGGGTGCCGGCGCTGGTGCGGATGCGGGCCAGGGCTTCGGTGCCCGCGGGCTGAGCGGTGATGAGGTCGACGATGGGCTGGAAGTGCACCACCAGACGGTCGTGGTCGAGTGCGCCGCGGATGTGCTCCTCGACATCGAGGCGGCGCCGGGCGGTGGTGCGCATGGCCGCGTTGTAGAGCTCCCAGCGGTTCCGACCGTGGGCCTTGGCCTGGTACATGGCGGTGTCGGCTTCTTGGAGCAGGGCGTCGGGGCGGTGACCCTCCGACAGGGCGATCCCCATCGAGCACCCCACGGTGACGGTCCGCTCTTCGAGATGGACCGGCTCGGTGATGGTCTTGCGGATCCGATCGGCGATGTCGAGGACGGCGTCGGTGGAGGTGATGCCCTCGGTCAGGATCACGAACTCGTCACCCCCGAAGCGAGCGACACTGTCACCGGGACGGATCACCTTGCGCAGCCGGGCAGCAACGGTGACGAGAACCTGGTCACCGATGGCATGGCCGAGGGTGTCATTGATGGCCTTGAAG
>JALZAH010000094.1 GCA_030948425.1 Actinomycetota bacterium | reverse complement strand
GGCCCGGGTCGCCTTCCCCGGCGCCGGGAGCGATCGCGGCATCACCTTCCTCCCCGACGTGAACGACGAGGTGCTCGTGGCCTTCGAGCACGGCGATCCCGACAAGCCGATGGTGATCGGCGGCCTTTTCAACGGGAAGGACAAGTTCCCCGACCACAAGGGCGACAGTCACACCGCGCGCGGTGTCGTCGAATACTGCGGCATCTTTACGAGCAAGCACGGGTTGGCATTCACCGACAAGCAGGGCCAGGAGTCGATCACGCTCGGGCTGCGCGACAAGAGCTACATGATCACCCTCGACAAGAAGGGCACGGTGGTCAGCATCGGCAGCGACGGCAAGGTGGACGTCAAGGCCAAGCAGGGGGTCCCCATCACTGCCGCCCAGGGCAACATCGAGCTGGTGGCCAAGGCGGGCGACGTGAAGATCGGCGGCCTGAACGTGACCGTCGAGGCCAAGGCGGGCCTGACGCTCTCCTCCACCGGCCAAGCCAAGCTCAAGGGCGCCATCGTGGCGATCGGCTGAGGGGCGCGCAGCCGTGGGAGAGGAGTTCATCGGCAAGGGGCTGGCGTTCCCCCTCAAGACCGACGCCAGCGGCGGCATCGCCCTCGTAGGCCGCGAGCGCGAGGTCGAGGAGGCCATCCGCATGGTCCTCGGCACCGCCCGCGGAGAGCGGCCCATGCGACCCGAGTTCGGCTGCGGGATCCACGACTACGTCTTCGCCTCCGCCGACGGCACCACCGCCGGCCGCATCCGCTACGAGTGCCGCGTCGCCATCGAGCGTTGGGAGCCGCGTGTCGAGGTGCTGGACGTCCACGTGAGCAGCGACCCCGGCGATCAGACCATCCTGTACATCGACGTCCAGTACGCCATGCGCGGCACCAACGACAAGCGAAACCTGGTCTTCCCCTTCTACACGATCCCTGACGAGCCCTCTCCCTACTGACGAGCCCGAGGAGCACCCCCGGTGGCCCTTCCCGCACCCAACCTCGACGATCGTCGCTTCCAGCAGCTGGTCGACGACGCCAAGCGCCTGGTCCAGCGCAACTGCCCCGAGTGGACCGACCACAACGTCTCCGACCCCGGTGTAACCCTCATCGAGGCATTCGCCTTCATGGTCGACCAGCTGCTCTACCGGCTCAACCGCGTCCCGGAGCGCAACTACGTCCGCTTCCTCGAGCTGATCGGCATCAAGCTCTATCCGCCCACCGCGGCGCGCGTGCCCGTCACGTTCTGGCTGTCGGGCTCCCCCGGCGAGGACATCGAGGTGGCCAAGGAGACCCAGGTGTCGACACGGCGGACCGACGCCCTCGATCCGGTCCGCTTCGCCACGATGCGGTCCCTTACGCTGAAGCACGTCAGGCTCGCCCACGCCTACTCCGAGGTGATCGAGGGCGAGTTCCGCGACCACACGCTGTCCCTTGACACCAACCAGCCCTTCTACTGCTTCGACCGGGTGCCGAAGCCGGGCGACGCCCTCTACATCGGCCTCAGCGACCCTGCCCCCTCCAACGCCGTGGCCCTACGCTTCGACTGCCAGATCGAGGGCGTCGGTGTGAATCCCACCGATGCCCCCATCGTCTGGGAGGCGTGGACCACCGGCGACTGGGAGCGGTGCGAGCAGGACTCGGACACCACCGGCGGTCTGAACAAGGCCGGTGAGGTGGTCCTGCACCTGCCTGCCGGCCACGTGGTCTCCGTCATCGACGGGCAGCGGGGCGGGTGGATCCGGTGCCGGGTGACGGCTCCACGTGAGTACCAGCCCTTCTACTCGGCGTCACCGCGCATCTCCTCGCTGAGCGCCCAGTCGGTCGGCGGCACGATGGCCGCCATCAACGCCGAGCTGGTCACCATCGACGTGCTCGGCGAGTCCGAAGGCGTCCCCCACCAGGAGTTCCGGCTCAGCTCGTCACCCGTGGTGCCCACCGAGGAGCCCTTCGTGGTCGAGGTCAGCGATGAGGAGGAGGGCTGGCAGGAGTGGACTGAGGTCGAGAACTTCTCGGTGTCCGGACCCGACGACCGGCACTTCAACCTCGACCGCACCGCCGGGATCGTCAGGTTCGGCCCGGCGGTGAGCAACCCCGACGGCACCCTGCGGTACTACGGCGCGTTCCCCGAGAAGAAGGCGATCGTGCGGGTGCAGAGCTATCGCACCGGCGGCGGCCGGCAGGGTTCGGTGGCCCGTGGCTCGATCACGCTCCTCGAGTCTTCGCTGCCCTTCATCGCCAGGGTTGAGAACCGCAAGCCGGCGGTGGGCGGGGTCGACGGCGAGACGGTCGACGACGCCAAGCTCCGTGGCCCGATCCTCCTGCGCACCCGGGACCGGGCCGTCACCGCCGAGGACTTCGTGGCCCTGGCCAAGGATGCCGCCCCCGACGTCGCCC
>JALZAH010000238.1 GCA_030948425.1 Actinomycetota bacterium | reverse complement strand
TCGGCGACCGTAGCGCCCCGGCGACCTCGACTCGCATCACCGCAGGTCCGAGACTCGGTCGGGCTTCTCAAGCGGTGGGGATGTGACAGGGAATATCGTATTCCCTGTCACATCAGGATGGCGCCCTCGTCGTGGAACGGCGAGCTTGCCCGAGAGGGGACGACGATGGCGCGGGACTTGGGCCTGGACGAGGTGGTGGATCACTTCACCCTCGTCGGCGACGAGATCGACGAGCTGCGCAACAAGGCGGGGAGGACGCGGCTCGGGTTCGCCCTGATGCTCAAGTTCCTGCTCTGGCGAGGCCGGTTCCCCAGGGGCCGCCACGAGCTGGCCGACGACGCCGTGGCCCACGTTGCCCGCCAAGTGGGAGTGGCAGCGAGCGAGTTCGCCTCCTACGACATGGCCGGCCGTACGGCCCAGCGCCACCGCACCGAGATCCGCCGCTACACGGGGTTCCGGGAGTGCAGCGTGGCCGACGCCGAGAAGCTGGCGTTCTGGCTGGCCACGCACATGGCCGAGTCCGAGCGGCGGGAGGACCGGGTCCGGGACGAGTTGATCGCCCGGTGCCGTGGCGAGCTGATCGAGCCGCCGAGCACGGATCGCGTCACTGAGATCGTGCGATCCGCTCTCCGCCAGGCCGACGAGAGGATGGTGACGAGAGTGGCGGCACGTCTCGATCCCGGCGCCATCGACCGGATCGAGACCCTGGTCGCCGTGCGCGACGAGACTGACGATGATCATCCCGACGTGCTGACCACGATCAAGACCGATCCCGGCAACGTCAGCCTCGACTCCCTGCTGGCGGAGCTGGCCAAGCTCACGGCGGTCCGTGCCGTCAGGTTACCGGCGAGCCTGTTCGGCGACGTGCCGCCCAAGGTAGTCGCCGGCTGGCGGGCCCGGGCCGCAGTGGAGTCGCCGAGCCACCTACGCGATCACCCCCAGCCCACTCGGATGGCGTTGCTGTCGGCCCTCCTGTTCGAGCGGGAGCGGGAGATCACCGACGCCCTGGTCGAGCTGCTCATCTCCACCGTGCACCGCATCGACGCCCGGGCCGACAAGAAGGTGGTCAAGGAGTTCGTCAAGGAGTTCCGCCGAGTCAAGGGCAAGGACACCCTGCTCCGCCACATCGCCGAGGCGGCCCTGGAGGCACCCGACGAGACCGTCCGAGACGTCATCTACCCCGTCGTCGGCGGGGAGACGACCCTGCAGGACCTGGTGGCTGAGTACCGGGCCGGCGGCACCGAGTACCAGCGCAACAAGCGGCGGGTGTTCAAGGCCTCCTACAGCAACCACTACCGGCGGGGCCTGATCAAGCTGCTGGGCGTCCTGGAGTTCCGGTCCAGCAACACCGCCCACCGCCCGGTGATCGACGCCCTCGACCTCATCGTCCGCCACGCCGGCAGCGGCGCCCAGTTCTACCCACCGGAGGAGACGGTCGTTGTCGACGGCGTGGTCCGCCCTGACTGGGAGGACCTCTTGGTGGAGGTCGACTCCCGGGGCCGCACCCGGATTGTGCGCATCGTCTACGAGGCGTGCGTGCTCCAGGCGTTGCGGGACCGGCTGCGCTGCAAGGAGATCTGGGTCGTCGGCGCCCACGAGTGGCGCAACCCCGACGAAGACCTGCCCGCCGACTTCGACGCCAACCGGGCCGAGCACTACGAGATGCTCCACAAGCCCCTCGACGCTGGCGCCTTCGTCGCCGGGCTCCGGGAGGAGCTGCGAGGCCAGCTGGCCGCTCTCAACGAGGAGCTGCCGGGCCTGGACTGGCTGGAGATCAGCGAACGCAAGAGCGGGGCCATTCAGCTCACGCCGCTGAAGGCCCAGGCCGAGCCGGCCAACCTGCGCCGCCTCAAGAAGGCCGTCCAGGCCCGCTGGGGGACAGTGCCCCTCATCGACATGCTCAAGGAGGCCGCCCTGCGCACCGGGATGCTGGCCCAGTTCACCCCGGTCGGCACCCGGGAGGCGATCCCGCGCGACGCCCTGTGGGAGCGGCTGCTGCTGGTGGCCTACGCCTACGGCACCAACACCGGCATCGGCGCCGTGGCCCAGGGCGACCACGGCCACAGCGAGAGCGACATCCGCTACGCCGCCCGCCGCTACTTCACCATCGAGGGCGCCCGTGCCGCTGCCGTCGAGCTGGCCAACGCCACCTTCGCCGCCCGCCAGCGCGGCATCTGGGGTGAGAGCACGACCACGGTGGCCTCCGACTCCACCCACTTCCGCTCCTACGACCAGAACCTGTTCACCGAGTGGCACTCCCGCTACGGCGGCCGGGGCGTGCTCATCTACTGGCACGTCGAGAAGAAGTCAATGGTCGTCCACTCCCAGCTCCTCAGCTGCACCGCCTCCGAGGTGGCAGCCATGGTCGAGGGCGCCGTCCGCCACGGCACCTCCATGCAGCTCGAAGGCAACTACGTCGACTCGCACGGCCAGTCAGAGATCGGCTTCGCCATCACCTCCCTGCTCGGCTTCGACCTGCTGGCACGGATCAAGCGGATCAACAAGATCAGGCTCTACGGCCCCGACCAGCAGGCGTTCCCGGGGCTGGCGCCGGCGATGACCCGGGCGATCCGGTGGGATCTGATCGAGCAGAACTACGACCAGATGATCAAGTTCGCCACTGCCATCCGGGTGGGCACAGCCTCGGCCGAGGCCATCCTGCGCCGCTTCACCCGCAACGCCACCCACCCCGTCTACCAAGCGATGCTGGAGCTGGGCCGAGCTCAGCGGACCATCTTCGTGTGCCGGTACCTGCGTGACCGCGATCTCCAGCGTGAGATCGAGGAGGGCCTCAACGTCGTCGAGTCCTGGAACCGGGTCAACGCGGTCATCTTCTTCGGCAAGAGCGGCGAGTTCGCCACCAACCGCCGCGATCAGCAGGAGCTCGGCATGGTCGCCCTCCACATCCTCCAGGCCGCGATCGTCTACGTGAACACCCTCATGGTCCAAGAAGTGCTCGCCCTACCAGAATGGCAAGGCGTGCTCACCACCGACGACAGGCGCGGACTGACCCCACTGTTCTGGAGCCACATCCTGCCCTACGGCGAGGTCAGGCTGAACATGGCCCGACGACTCGCCCTCAGCGATCCCGCGCCACTGCCCCTCGACGAGGAGACCTCGTAGGTCCGAGAGGCCCCGCTACTTGTCGGTTGGTGCCAGCTTCCTTAACGGGGAGCCAACTCGCCTTGATCCACTGGCGGGCCACACGCCTCGCC
>JALZAH010000232.1 GCA_030948425.1 Actinomycetota bacterium | reverse complement strand
GGGCGGAACGGCCGATGCGGGTCATCGTCATCACCAGCTCCGTCCCCGGCGAGGGGAAGTCGTTGGTCGCGGCAAACCTGGCCGTGGTCTGCGCCGAAGCCGGGTACTCGACCCACCTCGTGTCGGGTGATCTCCGTCGTTCCTCGGTGTCGTCCTGGTTCGGGGTCCCGTCGCACGCGCCGGGATTGAGCGACCTGGTGGCCAAGTTGCGCCCGTCGGGGAAGGCCCCCGGGCCCAACGGCGCCGGCCCCGACCAGGCCGACCCGCTCCGCCGGAACCACGCCGAGCGCGGCCCGACGCTCACCGACGTGCTGGTCAGGTCGCCGATTCCGAACCTCGACGTCCTGCCCCCCGGCCGTGTTCCGCCCAATCCCACCGAACTGCTCGGCTCCCGCCGGATGGCCAAGTTGCTGGGGGAGCTCGCCGGTTCGGCCGACATCATCATCATCGACACGCCTCCACTACTGCCCGTCACCGACGCAGCGATCCTGGCGGCGGCGTCCGACGGCGTCGTCTTCGTGACGGCCTTGGGCGAGACCCATCGGGGGGCGGTCGCCCGCTCGAAGGCCATCCTCGAGGCCTCCGGCGTCAGGATCCTCGGCGTCGTCGTCAACAAGGCTCCGACCTCCGGCGCGGGCTACTACAACGCCTATGCCGGCTACTACGGCCCGGACGCCACCGTGGAGACGCCGAAGCGTTCGCGCCGGGCCCGGGACCGCCCGGTCCCCCGCCCGATGACCGACGAGCAGCTCCAACCCTCGACGGCTCCCGAGCAAACCGCCCTGTGAGTCGTCGGCGAACCTTGCCCAGACCTTTATGAAGGCGGTTCTCTTCCAACCCCGCCGGGGCGGGATATCGGTGGAAGACGTTCCTGCTCCGCAGTTGGTGGCCGGCCGGGTCCTGATACGGAACGAGTTCTCCCTGATCAGCGCGGGCACGGAGCGCTCCGCGGTCGACGTCGGCCACCAGGGCCTGATCGGCAAGGCGCGGGAGCGCCCCGACCAGGCCCGGCAGGTGCTCGACAACGTACGCAAGGTCGGTCTGGCGGAGACGATCCGCACGGTCAACGACCGCCTCGACACGCCGTCGATCCTCGGGTACAGCTGTGCGGGAACGGCGCTGCGAGTGGCTGCGGGCGTCGACGACATCCCCGCCCGCTCGAGAGTTGCGGCTGCCGGAGCCGGCTACGCCAGTCACGCCGAGATGGTGGCCGTCCCTCGGAATCTCTGCTGCCTGGTGCCCGACGAAGTACCTTCCCGCTTTGCCGCCTTTTCCACCATTGCCGCCATCGCCTTGCAGGGCATCCACCAGGCCGACGCCCAACCGGGGTCGAGGGTTGCTGTCGTCGGTCTGGGGCTGGTGGGCCAGCTGACCGTACGACTGCTGGCCGCCTACGGCTATGACGTGGTGGGCATCGACCGTGACGAGTCGATGCTGGCTCTGGCTGGTGCGGTGGGTGTGACGGCACTGGCACGCGACACCGACGACCTCGAGCACGAGGTGCGTCGGCAATGGCGGAATACGGGTGCCGATGCCGTCCTCGTCACCGCGGCCACCAAGAGCGCCGACCCGATCGATCTGGCCGGCCGCCTGGCCCGTGACCGGGCCACCGTCGTCGTGGTGGGCGACGTCCTGGTGGCCCCGCCCCGGTCGAGCTACTACGGCAAAGAGCTGACCGTCCGCTACTCGCGTTCGTACGGGCCCGGCCGCTACGACCCCGTCTATGAAGATCGGGGGATCGACTACCCCGAGGGGTTCGTCGCCTGGCCGTTGCGGCGCAACATGGAGGAGTTCCTGCGCCTGGACGCTCGGGGACTCGACCTCGAGAGCCTGGCCCCCGTGGTCTTCCCAGCCGAGGAGGCTCCGGACGCCTATGCCCTCCTCGATGCCACCGGGGCGGATCGGCGGGTGGCCATCCTGCTCTCCTACCCTCCGGAACCGCCGTCCGATCCGGACGTCGGACCCGTGGCCCCCGTCCCGGCTGCGTCTCCTCGCTCGCGAGCTCCGGGGTCTCGCGTGCGCATCGCTGCCGTCGGCGCCGGTTCGTTTCCCACCAGGATGCTGTTTCCCCACCTCAAACGCCTCGGTCAGGTGGAGTTCGCCTGGCTCACCACCGGCCGGGGCATCACCGCTCCCTATCAGTGTCGGCGCTGGGGCTTCGATCGCGCCGTCGCCGGGCTCGCCGAAGGCCTCGGCGCCGGTGGCGCCGACGCGGTCATGGTGCTCGGCCCTCACGCCACCCACGCACCCCAGGCCGTGAGCGTGCTGGACGCCGGCTTGGGGTTGTTCTGCGAGAAGCCACTTGCCCTGAGCGAGGACGAGCTCGATGCGGTGGCCACGGCCTGGCTCGCCGGCGGCGGCCCGGCGATGGCGGGGTTCAACCGGCGCTTCGCCCCTTCGGTCCAACGCCTGGGGGCGGTGAGGCGGCGCCGCCCGGGGCCGATCCAGGTGGTCTACCGGGTCTTCGCCGGGACCCTCCGCGACGACCACTGGCTGATGGACCCGGCCCAGGGGGGTCGCATTCTCGGCGAGGTCTGCCACTTCGTCGACCTGGCTGGGTTCCTCGCCGGATCACCGCCCGTAGCGGTGGTGGCCACGAGCGCCGACGGAACCGCTGATCCGGTTCGGGCCCAGTCCGCCACCATCCACGTCACCTACCGCGACGGGTCGACGGCATCGATCGTCTATGGCGGGCTCACCCCGCCGGGCGCGCCGAAGGAGCTGATCGAGGTAGCCGGCGACGGCCTGGCCGCCCGTATCGACGACTTCAAGAAGCTCGACGTCTGGTCGCGCCCGACCGAGACGTCGCGCTACCGGGGCGGTCCCAAGGGTCACGCCGAGGAGATGGACGGGTTCGTCGCTCTGCTCGAGGGCCGACAGGCGCCGGAGTCCGACTTCGTGGCCTCTCTCTGGAGCACGTTGGCCACGTGCCGGGCGGTCACGTCGATCCTCACCGGTCAGGTGGAGTCGGTCCGGCCCACGACGGGGGGGCTGGCCCGGGCCCTTGGCGTTGAGCTGGTCTCGTCCGCGGGGGAGGAGGCCGGTCACGCCGCAGGGCGACCATGAGATCGCTCCTGGTCTTCGGGGCCCGCCCCAACTTCATGAAGGTTGCCCCGCTGTACCGGGCCATGACGGGGAACGACGAGTTCGAGGCGGTGCTGGTCCACACCGGTCAGCACTTCGACCGGGCCATGTCGGAGGAGTTCCTCGAAGTGCTCGAGCTCCCGACGCCCGACGTGCATCTCGGCGTCGGTGCCGGCACGCAAGCCGTCCAGATCGCCGAGGTCATGCGGCGGCTCGAAAGGGTCATGACCGACGTGCGTCCCGACATCACCGTCGTGGTCGGCGACGTCACCTCCACGCTGGCCGCCGCCCTCACGTCGGCCACCCTCGACATCCCGGTGGCCCACGTCGAGGCCGGATTGCGTAGCCGGGACTGGGGGATGCCCGAGGAGCGAAACCGGGTGCTCACCGACCGCCTGTCGAGGTTCCTGTTCACTCCGTCGGCCGACGCCGACCAGAACCTCCTCGCCGAGGGCATCGCCCCCGAGCGCATCTTCTTCGTCGGCAACGTGATGATGGACTCACTCGACTGGGTCCTTCCCCGAATGTCGGTGGCTGCCGCCCAGGAAACCTACGGTGTGGCCGGGCGCCCCTACGGGCTCGTCACCTTGCACCGACCGAGCAACGTCGACAGTGCCGCGGTCCTCGCCGGGATCCTCTCCGCCCTCGAGGACGTGGCTGCCGACGTGCAACTCCTCTTCCCCGTGCATCCCCGCACCCGGCAGCGCCTCGACACCTTCGGTCTGCACATCGACGCCCCCGGGCTCGAGGCTCTCCCGCCCATGCGTTACGACCTGTTCACGGCGTTGTTGTCCGGCGCTTCCATCGTGCTCACCGACTCGGGCGGCATACAGGAAGAGGCCACCGCGCTCGGCGTGCCGTGCCTTACCCTGCGCGACAACACCGAACGTCCGGTCACGTTGGCGTCGGGCGGGAACGAGCTCGTCGGCGCCGACCCCGAGCGGATCCTGGCCGCAGCCCGGCGTCGACTGGCGGCTCCTTCGGCTGCCGTCGACCGGCCTCCGCTCTGGGACGGCGCCACGGCCGGGCGCATCCTCGACGTCCTGGGGCGCTAGCCATGTGCGGCATTGCCGGCCTGACCGGTCGTCGCGATCAGGATGCCCTCCAGTCCATGCTCGACGCCATCGCCCACCGGGGCCCCGACGACCAGGGCCAACATTGGGTCGACACCGGTGGGAGCGGATGGGTGGGTCTGGGGAACCGCCGCCTGGCCATCCTCGACCTGTCGTCCGCAGGGCACCAACCCATGGCCGTGGGCGGCGATGTCCTGGCGTACAACGGCGAGGTCTACAACTTCCAGACGCTGCGGCGCGAGCTGGTCGGGTCCGGCGTCGGTTTCGAGTCGGGTTCCGACACCGAGGTGGTGCTGCACGTCTTGCGCCGCGACGGTGCCGACGCCCTGGCGCGCCTGAACGGCATGTTCGCCCT